>NZ_LZMO01000192.1:0-27099 GCF_001665715.1 Gordonia sp. 852002-10350_SCH5691597 | reverse complement strand
GGAAAGTCGTTTCGCGTGGGGATCACCGGCGTGCCCGGCGTCGGCAAGTCGACGACGATCGAAGCGCTCGGGATGCATCTGATCGAGCAGGGTCACCGCGTGGCGGTGCTGGCTGTCGACCCGTCGTCGACGCGCACGGGTGGTTCGATACTCGGCGACAAGACACGCATGGGCACCCTGGCCGTGCATCCCGACGCCTACATCCGGCCGTCTCCGACGTCGGGCACGCTCGGTGGCGTCGCGAAGGCAACCCGCGAGAGCATCGTGCTCGTCGAGGCCGCCGGGTTCGACGTGGTGCTCGTCGAAACGGTTGGCGTCGGTCAGTCGGAGGTGACCGTCGCCAACATGGTCGACACGTTCACGTTCCTCACCCTCGCGCGGACCGGCGATTCACTGCAGGGCATCAAAAAGGGTGTGCTCGAGCTTGCCGACGTCATCGTCGTGAACAAGGCAGACGGCTCGCATCTCACCGAGGCCAAAGGTGCTGCGCGCGAACTGAAGAATGCGCTGAAGCTGATCTATCCACACGACGCGCTGTGGGTGCCGCCCGTCCTGACGATGAGCGCGCTCGAGAACACCGGCGTCGACGACTTCTGGCGGGCCGTCGAGCGCCATCATTCCGTGCTGGTCGACGCAGGCGAGTTCGACGCCAGGCGCAGCCGCCAGCAGATCGACTGGACATGGACGATGGTGCGCGACGAGTTGCTCAGCCGTCTGGCCGCCAGCCCCGAGGTCGCCGGGATCCGCGGCGACGTCGAAGCGCGTGTCGGCTCCGGCGACCTGACGCCTGCCCTGGCTGCCCAGGAAATCCTCGCCTCCTTCGATCGTCGGTGACCGACGGGGCACCGACCGTGAGACCCCGATGGCCTGCTAGGTTGCTTAGGGTCGCCTAATGTCGGGCGCCGTGTCTGTAAGGAAGGCGGTCTCATGCGTTCTCTGGCCAGGATCCCGCGGCGTCGTTTCGCCGTGATGCTTGGGTCGGTGGTATCGATACTCCTGGCGGTGGTGATCGGGTTGGTGCCCACACTCACCGCGACTCCCGCCGCGGCAGCGCCCGCCAAGGCAGGCACCGTACTCAGCGCTGAAGACATCACGGACAGGCCCGACGCGAAAGTGGCGGGAGCGGGCAAAGTCGTTGCCGTTACCTACCTTTCGCCGCAGAGTGACGGCACGCTCGTGCCCGTGCGTGCCACGATCATGATTCCCGCCGTCGCCGCACCGAAGGATGGCTATCGCGTACTGGCTTACGGTCATGGCACCGCGGGGCTCGGCGACGACTGCACCGTCACCGATCGCATGGGGCATCAGGGGCGCTACGACTCCTGGCTTGGTCCGTGGCTCAAGAAGGGCTACGTCATCGCGGCGACCGAGTACGCAGGTATCGGCGGCCCCGGCGTGCACGCCTACCTCGACGGCGACGTCGCCGGGAAGAACATCCTCGATTCCGTTCGCGCGGCGCGTGTGGTGACCCCACAGTTCGCCGGCGCGCAGACGTCGAAGGGCTTTGTGTCCACGGGCGGTTCGCAGGGTGGACACGCTGCGCTGTGGGCCGGTCACCTCACGCCGTCGTACGCGCCCGAGCTGACCAATGTCGGTGTCGCCGCGACCTCACCGCCCGTCGACATCGCCGACTACTTCTCGGCGATCCGACCGGGCGTTCCCCCGGTCGAGGTGCCTGACTACGTCACCTACTTCTCGTATGTGCTCGCAGGACTCAAGGTCGCGCGTCCCGATGTGGACGTCGATTCGTACCTGACCCCGCGGGGGCGCAAGGTTGTGAAGGATGCCCAGACGCTGTGCTACCCGAATCAGGGTCGCGCGACAAAGGGCATGACCGTCGGGCAACTCGTTGCGAAGCCATTCAACGAGGGGCCGCTGATCCCGGCTTTGCGTTCGGTGACCTACGTGCCCGAAAAGGGTTACCCCGCACCGATTCTGCTCCAGCAGGGCGCACTCGATCCGGTGGCGTTCGCGCCACTGACGACGCAGTGGGTCGATCGCGCGAAGGCCAACGGCGTCGATGTCGATCTTCGCATCTACCAGGCGGGCCACGGCGTCGGCGTCTACGCCGAGACCAACGCGCTGGCCTGGTCTGAAAAGCAACGCTGGCCGACGGCCTGATACCACAAGAACTGCGTCCCGCTCACCGATTGCTCGGTGAGCGGGACGCAGTCGTTATGGGGTGTTCTCCCTGGAACTGGCGCCGTGAGAACTTGGCTGACTCAGAACTTGGCAGCCACGGGGTCGAGAGTGTTGATCACGAATCCGACCGACGGTGCGCTGGGCACGCTGAAGGCGGGCTGCGTCTTGTCGTCGAGGAACACCACGGTGCCCTTCTTGACCGCGGGGAGCGACGACCAACCCGGAACGCGTTCTGCGACAGCAGGGTCGCCGCCCGGCGTGTAGACCACGAGTAGATCCGAGTCGAGCAGGTCGATTCGCTCGGCAGAGATCAGTGAGCGCGTCGAACCCTCCTTGTGCTCGGCGGCGACCTTCGGGTTCAGGGTGAATCCGAGCTGGGCGATCAGCCCTGCGGCGGCGTCGTCGGTGGTGTTGATAGCGCCGACCTGACCGGTCGGGCCAACCTGTGCGAAGGTGAACGTCTTGCCAACGGCCGCAGGGTACTTTGCCTTGAAGTCAGCGATCTTCTTGTTCGTCGAGTCGACGAGTTCGGATGCCTGCTGCTGCTTGCCGAAGATCTGCCCGGTGGTGGTGGTGATCTTCTCCCAGGTGTCGACCGTCGCACCCTTGGTCAGGACGGGAATGGTCGGTGCGATCTCGGACAGCTTGTCGTAGCGACTCTTGTCGCCGACGTAGCCCGCCAGGATCAGATCCGGCTGGTACTTGGCAATCTCGCCGACGCTGACCTGCGAGATGTCTGCGACCTGCACCACCTCGGAGTCGTGCTTCGGAGTCCACTCGAAGCTCGGGGTGCCCTGCGGAACGAACTCAGCGGTGATCGGGATATTCAGCGCCGCAAGGGTGTCGGTCCAGTCGGTGAGCAAGCTGACGACCTTGGTCGGCTTCTTGTCGATCTTGGTGCTGCCGTACTCGTGGTCGATCGTCACGGGGGCGAACGATTCCGAGGACGACGACGATGCGTCGTCTTCTGAGGACGAGCAAGCGGCCAGGAAACCGATGAGTCCTGCTGTCAGCAGAACCGCGAGTGCCCGCGTCGCGCGCGTTTTCTTCACTTCAATCCAATCGTCGGTGTCGGTTATGTCAGTTTCGGACGGTACATCGCACATCACATGTCCAACGTCGCACCTCCGTCGACACGAAGGTCGTGCATGGTGATGTGGCGTGCGGCGCTCGACGCGAGGAACACCACTGTCGAGGCGACATCTTCGGGACTTGCTATGCGTCCCAACGGTATTCCGAGTCGATACGCGTCCGGATCTCCGGCCAGTACCCGGTCTCGATCAGCGTCGTCGGTCCACATGCCCCGCAGCATCGGCGTGTCGGTGGAACCGGGGGAGACGATGTTGACGCGGACACCGTATGGCGCGACCCGGAGTCCGAGGCTGCGTGCGTACGACGTCGCGGCGGCTTTCGATGCGGCGTATGCCGCCAGTCCCGATCGCGGTGTGGCTCCGGCGTTGCTCGAGACGACCACGACGGATCCGCTTCGTCGCGCGGTGAGGTCGTCGAGTGAGACGTCGAGCAGATTGCGCACCCCGCCCGCGTTCACGGCCATGCAGGTATCCCAGTCGTCGGCCATCACGCCCGCGGCCGAGACGACGATGTCGACGGGGCCCGCCTGCGTCGCCGCCTTCCATGCATCGCCGACCGCCTGCCGATCGGTGACGTCGACACTACGAATACCGGTGTCGTGCATCAGATCCCACGCGTCAACCGATGCCCCATGCGCGCGTAGCAACGCGGCGACGGCTGCCCCGATACCCCCCGCGGCACCGGTGACCACCGCACGCGTTCCCGCGAGCGAGCCGGGTTCAGGTAGGACGGGTTCAGGGAAGGCGGGCTCAGGCAGGTCAGGATCAGGCAGGTCAGGATCAGGCATGGCTGCGCGCCCCGCGCGCGGGGGTGTCCGATTCTGACGTTGCGCCTTTCCGCAGCGCCTCGACAACGTCGTCGGTGGTGAGGACCCGGCCCGCACGCTTGCCAACGTACTCGCACGCCATCGTGTGTTCGTCGCGGGTGAAGTCGGCAACGGCGTCGGCAACGAAGAACGGTTCGACGTCCATCATGAACGCCTCCGTCGCGCTGATCATGCAGCCCATGTGGGCGTAGACGCCGATCACGATGAGCTGATCACGTCCGTGGCGTGCCAGCAGGTGTCGCAGATCGGTGCGCTGGAAACCCGAGTACCGCCACTTGGTGACGGTGATGTCGCCGCTGCGCGGCGCCAGTGCGGGGATGATGTTCTCGTCGCGGCCCGAATCGAGTCCACGGCCCCAGAAATCGGCCAGGATTCCTCGACGTGAGGGATGCTGATCGCCGGGCTGGGCCGTGTAGACAACCGGTATGCCCGCGGCGGTGGCGGCTGCGCGGATGGCGACCATGTTCGGGAGCGCGGTCGCCATCGGTTCGGCCTGCGCGTCGTAGGCGTCGATGAAGTAGTTCTGCATGTCGTGGATCAGCAGTGCGGCACGCGAGGGTTCCAACTTCCAGTCGACGCGCTGCGGGAACGGTCCGTCGGGAATCTGGTACGGGGTGATCGTCGGGATAGCCACGCCATTAGGGTAGCCTCACCTTTATGCTCGTGTCTCCATGGCCCCCGGAACTGGAAGCGAAGTATCGAGCCGACGGACTGTGGGTGGGGGAGACGTTCGACGACGTCCTGCGCTCTCGCGCCACCGACCCGGCGTCCGCCGACCGCACCGCTGTCGTCGACATCCACCGAAGACTCAGTTACGCGGAGCTGGACGATCGCGTCGGCCGGATCGCGGCGGGCATGGTCGAAGTCGGTATCGCGCCCGACGACCGTGTACTGGTGCAGATCCCGAACCGGGTCTGCTATGTCGAAGCCGTTTTTGCGCTGTTCCGACTCGGCGCGATTCCGGTCTTCACCCTTCCCGCTCATCGAGCGGGCGAACTCGTCGGTATCGCGCGCGCGGCGGGCGCCACCACGATCATCTCGCCACGCGAGGACTCGGGGTTCGACTATCGCGGACTCGCCGACACCATCGCGGCACAGGTTGATTCGGTCACCCGGTGGATCGACGCTGACGACCTCGACGCGTTGTCTTTGGAACCGATCGAGCACGACCGCGCGGACCCCGCCGAGCTGGCCTTCCTACAGCTCTCGGGCGGAAGCACGGGCATCCCCAAGCTGATTCCGCGCACACATGACGACTACCTCTACAGCGTGCGTCGCAGCAACGAACTCTGCGGAGTCACCGTCGACACCGTCTACCTCGCCACGCTGCCCGTCGCACACAACTTCCCGATGAGTTCGCCAGGCATTCTCGGCGCGATGTGTGCTGGCGGAACAATCGCGCTCACCGCGTCGCCCGCGCCGTCCGTCGCATGGGAGATGGTGGCACGCGAGGGCGTGACGATGACCGGCCTCGTGCCCCCCCTCGCGCGGCTGTGGACCGAAATCGCCGAGGCCGGAACGTCTTTCGACCTCTCATCGCTCGACGTCATCCAGGTCGGAGGAGCGCGCTGCCCTGACGAACTCGCACGCCGCATCGGCCCGGCGCTCGGGGTGCGATTGCAGCAGGTGTTCGGCATGGCTGAGGGCCTGGTCTGCTACACGCGACTCGACGATCCGATCGACGTGATCACCACGACGCAGGGCCGTCCGATGTCGGCCGACGACCAGATCAGGCTCGTCGACGAGGACGGCGTCGACGCCGGTGCCGGCCCGGGCTTTCTGGAGACGCAGGGGCCGTACACGATTCGTTCGTATTGGCAGGACGCGAGTGCGTCGTCGTTCGCGTCAGACGGGTGGTACCGCACGGGCGACGTCGTCGAGCTGACGGCAGACGGCAACGTCGTGGTGCGCGGTCGTGGAGGTGATCGTGTCAACCGCGGCGGCGAGAAGGTGTCTGCCGAGCAACTCGAAGAACAGTTGCTGACACACCCTGCGGTGCGCGACGCCATCGTGGTGGCGGTGGCCGACCCCTACCTCGGTGAGCGCACCTGTGCCTATCTCATCCCCGACGACGCGGACAATCCGCCGAATCTCGCTGGTATCCGACGCTTTGTCCGCGAGAACGGCCTCGCCGAGTGGAAGCTCCCCGACGTCGTCAAGATCATCGACGAGTTCCCCGAGACCGGCGTCGGCAAGGTGAGCCGCAAGAAGCTCCGCGAGGTCCTCGCGGGCTGAGCCTTCTGACCGCTCAGGCCGCTCAGGCCGCTCAGGCCGCTCAGGACAGCGTGCTCTCCACCGGGTGGTCGTTTTGCACCGCAACGACCGCCCGCAGCACGAAGGCCGCGATGATCGACAGGACGAGCAGCGCCAGTCCGTAGTAGACGATGGCATCCGATGCGGTCCAGATCGTGCCGAAGACGCCTGCGACGAGCGCACCGATCGTCACGCCGCCGACCTCTTGGGCCATCCAGATGCCGTTCACCCGTCCCAACAGCGGACCGGGAGTGTCGTGCTGGATGAGGGAGTACCGCAGCACCTCCTGCGTCGCCTCGAGATATCCGACGATGCACAGCAGGACAATCGCCAGCCAAGCCACCGGTGCGAATCCGAAGAGGACCTGGACGAGCGACGCGCCGGCGAGTGCGCCGAGCAACACGACGCCCGGACGCCGCACGCCTGCCAACCAGCCACTGGTGAGGGCACCGAGCATCGCACCGCACGCGACGGCCGCATACAGCAGACCGGTGGCCCTGGCGTCGCCACCGAACCGCTGCGCCACAAGCGCGGGAAGGAGTGCGACGAGGCCAGCGCCCAACATCGCCAGGACGCCGACGATCATCACGCCGAGCACGACGCGTTGCGAGGTGAGGAATTCGAGGAGTGATTGCGGCGACTCGCTGTGTGCCGCGTCCGCGGCGTTGACCTGAGCTCCTCCGGAGGCCGACTCCGACTCTGCGCCAAGGGTTGCCGCGGTCGGTGGCATCGACGGGAGACCCAGCAGGATCAGTACGGTGAGCGTCGCCAGGATCGCGGCGATGGTGTAGGCCCACTCGACGCCGGCAGCCGCGATGATCAATCCGGCGATGGCAGGCGAGATCGCGGTCCCCACCCGCACGGTCAGTGAACTGAGTGCGCCGACGGCCACGAGCTTGTCTCGTGGGATCAGCGTCGGCACCGCAGCCATCAGCGCCGACGTCGAGAGCGAACCGATCAGCCCGTCGACGCCCGCAAGAACGTAGAGAGCCACCACCGACGTCGTGCCGAATACACCGAAGGCGTTCAGCGCGAGGCCTGCGAAGCTCAGTGCCGCGCCCGTGCGTCCGAGAAGAATGAGCTTCTTGCGATCGAACCGGTCGGCGAGAACGCCACCAACCAGCATGCCGACGAACGTCGTGATGCCCGTGACGGCTGTCGCCGCGCCGACCTGTGCCGACGACCCGGTGAGGTCGTACATCTGGATCGGCACCGACACCATGAGGAGTCCGATGCCGATGATCGAGATGAGTCGGGCGCAGAAGATGCGGCGGAAGGCCGCGCTCTCGCGCAGGGGACTGATATCGATCAGGACCCCAGTTACCTTGCCGCTCATCGACCACCTTCCGTCTCGCCGGTATGCACGCTCGCCAGTTCTGCAGTGTCAATTTTCGCCAACTCAGCGAGGGCAGCCAGCCATCGTTCTGCCAGACGCGCAATGGCGTGCGCGTCGATCATTCCCGGCTGATAGCTCCACGTTGCCGACAGTCGTGGCCCGTCAGGACCGTCGACCGTCGCGACGTCGACGATGAGTCCGTAGCCTGCGGACATCTCGTCGTCGGGTCCGATGTCGACCGACTCGGGCGCCATCGACCACCCGTCGAACGCGAAATCGCGATATCGGCCAACATAATTGAACTCGATGGCCGCACTCGGCAGGTCGGTGACCGCCCGAGCGGTGCTTCCGTCTTCGCCCGCAGAACCGTACCGGAGCAGACCGTACCCCACGCCACCATCCGGGATCGTCGCCCGTTGCGCCGCGAGGCTCCTCGCCTGTGTCGCCGCGTCGTCGGTACCGCCGACCCGGATCGGATGGACGGCAGTGAACCAGCCGACGGTGCCGGTGAGATCGGCACCGGGAACCAGATGTTCGACGCGGCCGTGTCCCTCGGAGTCGACGAGCGTCGGGGTGCTGATCGCCGCACCGAATGCGCCCAACAGCACCTCGTCGACGCCGACACCCAGCCGCGCCCCGACCGGACCGAGGATCTCCCGCGCGACGTCGGTGTCGACCTCGACGCGATGTCGGAGCACGGTGCCCTGACGGTCGCGAGCCGGGTCGAGGGGACGTGAGAAGACGGCCAGCGGATCGACATCGGTGGCGATCTGACGCCAGAGGTCGGCCTCACCGCTGCGGTCCAATACCGCCAACTCGCGCGCCCATGCACCGAAGTCGGTCGATACCTGCGCGAGCGAGATGTCTTCCGGTGCAACCCCTTCGGTCAGCTGCGTGTACGCGGCAATCAGTTCCGGGACGAGCACGCGCCACGACACACCGTCGACGACGAGGTGGTGGATGGCTACCAGCAGGCGGCCCGGCTCGCTGCCCCGATCGCTCCACGCGGCCGCGATCATGCGTCCTGCCACGGGATCCAGTCGAGTCCGGACAGTATGCGCGAGCGCGGTCAGGTCGCCGCCAGTGCAGTCAGTGCCGTCACGACCGTCGACGACGAGCACCTCGGGCACGACGCCGGATTCGGTTGTGTCCTCGCGGATCTCGGGGATCTCGAAGTGCCACGGCGACGCGGTGTCGACGAGCCGTGCACGCAACATGTGGTGGCGCGACACGAGAACGCCCAGCGCCCGCGTGAGTGCGTCGACGTCGAGACCCGCGGGAACAGTGAGCAGCGCCGACTGGTGGAAGCCGCCGATGTGCTCGGCGTTGCCGCTCGTGAGTTCGTCGAGCCAGCCGACGATCGGTGTCGCAGGCACAACGCCAGCGGCCACCCGGGGGAGTTCCGGTGTGGTCGCTGCGCGTTGAAGTGTCTCTGCGAGTCCGACGATGGTGCGGTTGACCATCACGTCACGCGGACTGAGTGTGAAGCCCTCGGCGCGCAACCGGGCGACGAGTTGCATCGCCACAATGCTGTCGCCACCGAGCTCGGCGAAGTCGTCGTCGAGTCCCACCTGGTCGGCCGGCAGTTCGAGCACGTCGGCCACGGCGTGACACACTCGCCGCTGCACGTCTGTCTCCGGGGCACGCACCTCGTGCTCGAAAGTCGGCTCCGGCAGCGCGCGGCGATTGATCTTGCCGTTCGGCAGGGTGGGCAGCGCGTCGAGGACGACAACCGTCGCGGGAACCATGTAGTCGGGCAGCATCGCGCGTACGGCAGCACGCAGGGCTGCAGGCTCCACCGGGGGCTCCACCGGAGCCTGCTGCTCGCCTGCCCAGTTCTCCTCCGGTGAACGATCGGTCACGACATAGCCGACGAGCCTGCCTGCTCGCGCGACGACGAGCGCCGTCGCCACACCCGGCATCGACGTCAGCGCCGACTCGACATCACCGAGCTCGACGCGGAAGCCGCGGATCTTCACCTGATCGTCGGCACGGCCGCGGAAGTCGAGTTGGCCGTCGCGCGTCCAGCGAACCGTGTCGCCCGTGCGATACATCCGCGACCCGTCGGCAGCGAACGGATCGGCGACAAAGCGTTCGGCAGTCAGGTCACCGCGACCGAGATAGCCGCGTGCCAATCCTGCTCCGGCGAGGTACAACTCACCGTCGACGCCGTCGGGAACCGGCATGAGTGCGGGGTCGAGGACGTAGGCTCGCGCTCCGTCGACGGGTCGGCCGACCACCGGATGCTCGGCGTCGGCCGCGCGTGCGACGAGAGCGTCGACCGTCGCCTCGGTGGGTCCGTACAGGTTGTAGGCGTCGGTGCCGGTGAGTTCGCGATAGCGCTGCCACTGTGCGTCCGGAACCGCTTCGCCACCGAAACCGATGGCGCACATGGATTCTTCGGCACCGTCGAGTTGACGCAGGTGTGATGGTGTCAGCTCGAGGAAGTCCCAGTTTTCGGCACGCAACTGTCCGGCTAGCGCCTGCGCGTCGTGCTGGGTATCGGCGTCGACGATGCTCACCTCGTGGCCGTCGAGCAGCCACAGCTGTGGTTGCCACGAGGCGTCGAAGGCCAGCGACCATGCGTGGCCCACGCGCAGTCGGTCACGCCCGGCACGGCGACGTGCGGGCTCATGGAGCATGCGCCGATGACTCGCAAAGAGGTTCGCAAGACCGCGATGGGGCACCACGACACCCTTGGGTGTGCCCGTGGACCCGGAGGTGAAGATCACGTAGGCGGGGTGGTCGGGTAGCACTGTTGCGGCTCGCCTCAGCACAGGCACCGAATCGGCCTGTGCTGCAGCGAGAATGGGGTCGTCGAGGTCGTCGATCACGCGCCGCGGCGCCGCGACGCGGGTCATCGCGGCAACTCGCTCGGATGGTGTGCCCGGCTCGATGGGGAGGTAGGCGGCACCCGCGACGAGTACGCCGAAGATCGCTTCGAGTGCGACCACACCGCGTGGCAGCGAGACCACGACCACGTCCTCGGGACCGATGCCCTCGGCCGCGAGCCTGGCCGCGATAGTCTTCACGCGCAGATCGAGTTCGCCGAACGTACGAGTGCCGTCATGGCCTCGAAGCGCAGGTGCAGATCGATCTCGAGCCACCGCGGCGTCGAATAATTCGGGGAAGGTCGACGCTGGAGCGGCAGGACGATGGAGGTCACGCAGTTCCGTCGTGATCCGGATGTCGAGGTCGCGCAGGGGGCGATCCTGTTGTGCCGCCATGAATTCCAGGATCATCACGAGCCGCTGAGCCATCGATTCGACGGTGACCCGGTCGAACAGGTCGGTGCTGTACTCGATCACTCCACCCACCCGCGGCGTCACGCCGGTGGCGTCCTCGGTGAAGTCGAACGACAGATCGAACTTCGCTGTCGTCGGCAGCGGCGGCGCGGTGCCTTCACCCTTGTCGGTTCCCGTGTTTCCGTCGGTTGGTGACTCGGTCAGTCGCCCGTCGACGTAGACCACCATCGTCTGGAACAGCGGGTTGAGCGCCGACGAGCGTGACTGCGCCACCGCTTCGACGACCTGCTCGAACGGGACGTCCTTGTTCTCGAACGCCGACAGATCGTCTGCGCGGACCCGGGAGAGGAGCTCGGCCACCGTCGGGTCTCCCGACACATCGGTGCGCAGCAGGAGGGTGTTCAGGAAGAAGCCGACGAGTTGGTCGAGGCGTGCGTCGTCGCGCACGGTGACCGGCGATCCGAGCGGGATGTCAGTGCCTGCACCCAGTCGCGACAGCAGGACCGCCACGGCCGCCTGGAACACCATGAACATCGACGTTCCGGTCGATGCGGCGAGTTCCTTGAGCGCCACGACGGTGTCCGGGCGAACGCCGACCAGGACTCCGTCACCACGACCCGACGGACGCGGAGGTCGGGCCCGGTCGTAGGGAAGTGACAGTTCCTCTGGCGAACCGTCGAGGGCGCGGCGCCAGAAGTCCAGCTCGCGTCGTCCCCGGTCGTCGGCGAGCAGATCCCGCTGCCATGCGGCGAAGTCGGAGTACTGCAGAGCGAGATCGTCCCATTCGGGTGCAATCTGTTGTGCGCGTGCATGATACGCGGTATCGAGGTCGGCACGCAGCGGTGCTGCCGACCATTCGTCGGTGGCGATGTGGTGAATCGTGACCACCGCGAACTCGGACGTTGTAGCCACGCGAATCGGTATCTCGGTGGCGAGGTCGAAGGCGTGTGCCGCGTCTGCGTGCAGCTCGGCGATGTCGGAGACCACACGGACCGGAATCTCCGGTGCGACGACGACGTCGGGGCGGTCGTCCGGGTACCGCGTTCGGAGGATCTCGTGACGGTCGACGACGTCACGGACTGCTGCGCGCAGCACGTCGGGGTCGATGGGAGTTGTCCCCTCGGGTCCGCCCGGACGCCACAGCAGCGGCACGTTGTAGGTGCTGGTGGGTCCCGACACTCCCGCGAGTGTCAGCATCTGGGCCTGACCGAAGGAGAGCACCGGCTCGGCGTCGGCACGACGACGCAAACTCGTTGTGTCCGCATGCGATTGTGCGGACGCGGAATCCCCGTTGGCGACGAGCCACTCGGCCAGTTGAGCGATGCTCGGTTCGTCGAAGACGGTCCGGACCCCTACGTCGTACCCGAGTGAGCCGCGAATCAGGTTGACCAGCTTGATGGCGGCGAGCGAGTGGCCGCCCAGGGTGAAGAAGCTCGCGTGGATATCGGCGACGTCGGTCCCGAGCACCGCCGAGAAGATCTCGGCGAGGTCGGATTCCAGTGCAGTCCGCGGGCGGGTGCCCTGCGAACCGTCGACGGTCGGTGCCGGTAGCGCACGGCGGTCGAGCTTGCCGGTTTGATTCAGCGGAAACGCGTCGAGCACCATCAGCGGTGATGGGATCATGTAGTCCGGCAGCAGCGTCGAGAGTTGACGTGTCGCGGACTCGACAACGGAGCCCTTCTGCGATGCACCGGCTGGCGAATCACCAGCGGGGACGATCCAGCCGACGACACGATCGGAGTCGACGGCTACCGCGGCGTCGGCGACCAGTGGGAGCGAACGCAGCGCCGCCTCGATCTCTCCGAGTTCGACGCGGTTGCCGCGTACCTTCACCTGGCTGTCGATGCGGCCGAGGTATTCGAGGACGCCCTCTCGACGGCGGACCAGATCGCCCGTCCGGTACACGCGTGCGCCCGGCAGGTCACCGGTCGGGTCCGCGACGAAGGAGCCCGCGGTGCGGGCCGGGCGGCCGAGATACCCACGGGCGAGCGGTGTTCCGCGCACGTACAGTTCGCCTACCGCGCCGTCGGGTACACGCTGCAGCGACGTGTCGAGGACGAGGAGATCGGTACCCGCGATCGGACGTCCGATCGGTGCCGTACGGGTGGTCGCGTGGGGAACTGCGGTGTGATCGGTGACGACGACGGTGGTCTCGGTCGGACCATAGGCGTTGATCAGTGCGAGCGACGGTGCCGCGGCGAGTACGTCGTCGACAAGTTCGGTGCGTAACGCCTCGCCGCCGACGATCATGTGACGCAGGGAGTCGAGGCCCGGCAGGTGGGGGACGAACAGCTCGAGCAGCGACGGAACGAAGACCGTCGTCGTGACGCCGTGGGCGCCGATGATGTCGGCGAGTCTGCGGGGGTCGCGCTGTGCGCCCGCGTCAGCGACCAGAACACGCGCGCCGACGATGAAGGGCAGCAACAATTCCCACACAGCACCGTCAAAACCGACAGGCGTCTTGGCGAGAACGGTGTCGGTGTGTCCGATACCGCCGCCGGGCATCGTCTGCACGCGCCACCGCAGCACGTTCACCACGCTGCGGTGGGTGACCACCACGCCCTTCGGCCTGCCCGTCGAACCCGACGTGTAGATCACATAGGCCGCGTCGTCGGCACGTACGTGAGGCAACGCAGCGTTCGTGGGCGCCGTCACCGAGTCCGCAGAGTCCTCATCGAAGAGACCGTCGTCGACGCTGATCGTCGGGACGCTGATCGTGGGGCCACTGACTGTGGCCAGTGCCGAGCTGCCGCTTCCGACGACGACGGCGGCGGGGTGCGCGTCGTCGAGGATCGTTGCGACCCGGTCGGCCGGTGTGTCGGTGTCGATCGGAAGGTAGGCCGCACCCGCGCGCAGTACGCCCTGTAGGGCCGCCAGTTGCGCCATGCTTCGTGGCACGAAGACGGCAACCACGTCGCCCGGTCGCACGCCAACGTCGACGAGTCGGGCGGCCAAGCGTCTGGTCGCCGCGGCGAGCTGGGCGTAGTCGACCGATCCACCATCGGTGTCGGACAACGCTATTCGCGACGAATGCTGCTGCGTGGCGTCGTCGATGAGATCTGTCACCGTGTCGTCGTGATCGGCGAGTGCCTGCGCACCGCGCTCGGCGTCGCGGGCGGACGCCTCGTCGTCAGCGCTGAGAAGCTCGATCTGATCGACGACGATCTCGGGCGTCGCACTGACGGCGCGCAGGATGCGGGCAAAGCGTGCGAGTAGGTCCCGAGCGGTTGCGGCGTCGAACATCGCGGTCGCGTACTCGAGTGCGAGCGTCAGTTCGCCGGTCTCGGTGTTGTCGACAACGGTGAACGCGAGGTCGAACTTGGCCGACACGGACGTCAGGTGCTCGAACGTCGCCGGGACTCCGAGGAAGCGATCGGGCATCGAGCCGAACGGCAGATATCCGACGCTGACACAGAACAACGGATTACGTCCGGGAACACGCCGCGGTGCAAGGTGTTCGACGATCTGCTGGAAGGGGATGTCCTGGTTGTCGAATGCTGCGAGATCCACTGCGCGGACACGATCGATGAGTTCGTCGAAACGCGGGTGGCCGCCGACGTCGGTGCGCAACACCTGGGTGTCGACGAAGAATCCGACGAGGTCGTCGAGCGCGGGATCGTTGCGGCCGGACACCGGCGAGCCGAGCGGGATGTCGGCTCCGGCGCCCACCCGGTACAGCAGTGTGGCCACGGCCGCCTGGGCGACCATGAACATGCTGGCTCCGTGGTCGGCGGCGATGCGCGCGAGAGCCGAACGGGTGTCGGCGTCGACGACTGTCGACTCCGTTGCCGCGGGGCCGGGCGGACCGGGACGTCGTGGGCGGTCGCGGGGGAGTGTGAGCTCCTCGGGGAGATCGGCGAGTGTGTCGGTCCAGAAATCGAGCTGTTTCTGCCCTCTCTCGCTGATCCGATCACGTTGCCACAGTGCGTAATCGGCGTACTGCACGGGTAGTGGCGAGAACTCTGGTACCGCACCGGTCGCCCGTGCGGCGTAGGCAGCGGTGAGGTCGGTGAGCAGTGGTCGATCCGACCATTCATCGGTGGCGATGTGATGCATCGCGATGGTCAGGACCGCAACGGTTGGCGACTCGTCGGGTGCGTTGACCTGCGTCACCTGTACGCGAATCGGTGGCGTCGAACGCAGATCGAAAGCACGCGTGAGGAACTCGCGTGTCACCTCGGTGACATCGGCGCCGGCGGCACGCACCTCGACCACGTCGGGGACCTCTGCGGGATCGAGAACACGTTGGTGCACCTCGCCGTCCGCGGTGGTCTCGAAGACGGTGCGCAGGCTCTCGTGGCGCGCCAGTACGTCTCTCATCGCCGCCGATAGAGCGTCGGTGTCGATGGATTCGTGCACGCGCACGACGTGGCCGTTGTGATACGAGATGTCGTCGGGATCCATCTCGTAGAGCACCCAGAGTCGTTCCTGTGCCGGCGAGAGCGGGATGCGGTCCGGCCGAATACCGGTCGCGATGTCGGTGGTCGACCCGGTCAGTTCGGTGCGCGTGGCGATGTCGGCGGGAGTCCTCGCCTCGAAGAGGTCGCGGATGGCCAGTTCGGCGCCGAGTTCGGCGCGCAGTGTGGAGACGAGTCGCATCGCCGCCATGGAGTGACCGCCCAGTGCGAAGAAGTCGTCGTCGATACCGACCGCGCATCCCTCGTCGGTGGCCGGGAGGCCGAGGACCTCGGCGAAGACCTCGCAGAGCCGTCTTTCGAGCTCGGTGCGTGGCGCGCGTCGCGTACCGCCGACCTCGGGGACCGGCAGCGCCTTCACGTCGAGCTTGCCGTTGACAGTCATCGGGAACTCGGTGACCGTGGCGAACAGGGTCGGGACCATGTAGTCGGGGAGGCTCGCGCTCAACTCACGTCGCAATTGCGCGTAGTCGAGCTCCGAGCCCGCGTCGGTGGGAATCACGTACGCCACCAGACGTTTGACATCGGGTGCTGCCGGATCGGCGGTCGCCACGACTGCCGACGACGCGATCTGTGGCAGCGCGGTCACCGCGGCATCGATCTCGGCGAGCTCGACCCGATAGCCGCGGACCTTGACCTGGTCGTCGGTGCGTCCGAGGAAGTCGAGGTTTCCGTCGGGACGGATCTTCATCGCGTCTCCGGTGCGATACAGGCGGCCTCCGTCGGAGAACGGATCCGCGACAAACCGCTCGGCCGTCAGATCGGGCCGTCCGAGGTATCCGCGTGCCAGTCCCGCGCCGCTGATGTACAACTCGCCAGGTACCCCGGCGGGCACCGGCCGCAGCCAAGGGTCGAGCAGGTGCGCGGTGGTGTTCCAGATTGGAGTACCGACTGACGATGTCGGTGTTTCGTCGGTGCCAACCCCGAGGGTGTTGATCGTGTACTCGGTCGGGCCGTAGAGGTTGTAGCCGAGGGTGTGCGGGTGCTGACGAAGTGCGGTCCACACGGGTTCGGAGACGGCCTCGCCACCGAGCAGGACGAGCGCGGGCACGTGGTCGCCTGCGAGGAGGCCGTCGGCGAACAACTGTGCGGCATACGTGGGCGTCACGTTGATGACGTCGATGCGGTGGGTCGCGCAGTAGGCGACGAGCGCCGTCGAATCGGCACGGAGTTGCTCGTCGGCGACGTGGACCTCGTGGCCCTCGACGAGCCACAGCAGTTCTTCCCACGACATGTCGAACGCGAACGAGACCGTATGCGCGATGCGGAGCCTACCGCTGACACCGGCCTCACGAGCGAGCGCGATCGCGGGTTCGAAGACCTTCTCGCGGTGGTTGAGCTGCATGTTCGTCAGACCGCGGTAGGGCGTGATGACACCCTTGGGTTTACCCGTCGAACCCGACGTATAGATCACGTAGGCGGGTTGATCCGGGTCGACGTGGGGGGCAACCCATTCCGGCGTTGTGGGGTTTGGCAGGTCGTCGACCGTAAGGGTCGGCAGGGCGACCGTGTCGAATCGGTGCGCCACCGAGCTGTGGGTCAGGATCAGCAACGGCCCCGCGTCGTCGATGATGCCGTGGAGTCTGCCGTCGGGATGATCGAGTTCGAGGGGGAGATATGCTCCGCCGGCCCGCAGGATCGCGAAGAGCGCGACCACGGTCTCGATTGAACGGGGGATCGCCAGTGCAACAACAGTTTCCGCTTCGACGCCGTGCTCTGCGAGCACCTGCGCGACACGGTCTACCTCGCCGTCGAGCTGGGCGTAGGTGAGACGCGAGTCGCCGTAGATGAGTGCGTCGGCGTCGGGGATCATCGCAGCGCGCTCGGCGAGCAATCCCGACACCGTGGTGTCGGGTAGTCGATGGAGTGGGCCGACGAGCGCAACGTCCGAGTCGAGAGAGAGATCGAGGGAGGCAACCGCGGTGTCGAGGTCGCGACCGATCGACTCCAGTGCGCGGCGGAATCGTGTCACGAATCCGTCGGCGTACCGATGTTCGATCAGGTCGTCGCGATACTCGAGTCGGAATCGAATCGATGCGCCAGGGGTCACGACGAGCGCCACCGGGTAGTGGGTGTGGTCGAGACTCCCCTCGCCAATGACATCGTGTAGCGCCGACTGCTCGCGTTCCTCTTCTTCGGTGCGGAAGTTCTGCAACACGTAGAGGACGTCGAACAGCACCGGATGCCCGGTCTCCTGCTGCAACCGGGCCAACCCGATGTGGTCGTAGGCCATCAGCGCCACCCGGGCATCCTGACTGCGGCGCAGGAAGTCTCGCACTGATTCCTGCGGATGCAACACCGTTCGGACGGGGACGGTGTTCAGGAACAGTCCGATGACGGTGTCGAGGCCGGGCACCTCGGTCGGGCGGCCCGCGACGGTCGAGCCGAACGCGACGTCGGTGACTCCTAGGACGCGAGACAGCGTGAGGGACAACGCTGCCGAGATGACGGTGTTGAGTGTGACGCCAGCGCTTCTCGCGTCGGCGCGGAGTGACTCCGACGCGGCGACACCGAGATCGACCTCGATCCGACGCGGCGCGCGAGGCGTCGACCCCACCGCACGCGGCGCGACGAGCGCCGGCTCGGTGTAGCCGTCGAGGTGTGCCTGCCACGCCTCGAGTGCGTCGGCGTCAGACGTGTCAGCGATCCAGGCGAGGTAGTCGCGCAGCGACGCTTCGGGAGTCGTGGCCGGGGTGCCCTCGAGATGGGCGAGCAACCGGGACACCACGAGCCCGCCAGACCAGCCGTCCCACAGTAGGAATCGACGATTGACGACGATGCGGTCGTGCTCATTCGGCAGGTGGATCAGCGTGATGCGCCAGAGTGGTGCGGTGCCGATCGGGATCTCGCGGACGCGGTCGGCGTCGAGAACCGCGTCGAGCTCGAAGTCGACGACGTCGGCCGACGCCGCCGTGAGGTCGACCTCCGCGATGATGGGATCGACCACGTTGCGGATGATCTGGACAGGGGAGCCGTCGACCTCGACGAACGCGGCCCGCAATTCGGGATTCTCGTCGAGTAGCGCCCGTGCGGCGCTCCGCAGCGCCTCGACGTCGATTCGGTGGCCGAGGTCGAGCCAGAACTGTGCGGTGTAGATGTCGTCGGACGCGTCGACCTGCGACTGGAAGAACAAACCCTCCTGTAGGGGTGTCAGCGGCCAGATGTCGTCGATGGTTCCGTGTTCGCGGGTGAGTCGTTCGACGGTCGCATCGTCGAGTGCCACCAGACGTCGATCGGCGTCTGCGATCACTCGGTCGGTGATGGCGTGCGCCAGGGTGTCGGCGTGCGGGATGACTTCCGCATCGACGTCGACGATGACCGACCAGCCGGTGTGATCGGGAGAGTCGTTGCGCAACAGCCGAATCGAGACGGAGTGTGCGGTCGGCAGTCCGTGGTCGCCGACCAGCACGTCGGGTTCGACGATCTGCCCCGCAGCGGTGGCTTCGGTCAACGCCGCGCCGACCTGTGGTGAGAGATAGCGCAGCACGTCGAGACCCGGCCCGTTGCCGAGGGTCGGGTTCGAGCCGTCGGGGAGTGAAGGATTCGTCAGGTCGACGCGACGCGGCTCGAGTGCCTGCAGCGGGCCCACCGTGCGTGCGCCGACGCGTTCACCGCCGACGGCTCGCAGGTCAACGGCCAGGTCGATCAGGAGTTCGGTTGGCGCGGCGGCACCGAAGACGTCTGCGACCGCGCCTGCCAGCGCCGCAACGAGGCCGTGCTGGTTCGGACGTTCGACGTTCGGGTCGTCCACGTCGACTCGAGAGGTGCGTGTCGTGTGATCGGCCCGCGGTGTGCTGGACGCGCCGTCGATGCGCGGTAGCGTCGCTCCCGGCGCGAGCGTTTCGAGATAATGCGCCAGCGCGCCGACATCCGCCGCTCGCCCCGCCAACCCCGTTGCCACAGTGCTGAGTTCGGTGTCGGGGGCATCGACGTCGATGTGCCGACCCGCCGCGGCGTCGTCGAGCGCGATCTGCAGATCGGTACGGAGGATCTCCGCAGACGTGGGATCGATGAGTGCTGCGTCGAACGCGGCGACCAACTCGCCGGTCGCAGGCACGAAGGTCAAGCCGCGTCCGAGCGGTTCGGCCGGCGCGCTGTCGGCAATCGAGACGGGAATGGAGCTGTCCTGCGCGGATGCGGTCGTCAGGGTCCACAGGATCGGGGCTGGCCGATTCACCGCGGTACGCAGCGCCGGATGGGTCGCAACAAGTGCAGAGGCGATCTCGCGGACGGCGTCGGGAGTCACAGTCGACGACGCCCAGGCGCGAACAATGCGGGGCGGCAATGTATCCAGGTCGATCTGGCCTTCGCGAAGTCGCGCCAACGCAGGCGTGAGCGATACTGCGCCTGCAGCTCCGTGCGTTTCGGTGTGAACCGTTCGAATCGCAGCGTCGAGGTGCCCGTGGGGGGTGAACGTGCGGAGGCGTGCGGAGGGAGCCGCGGCGAGTGCCCGCAGGAAGGCGGCGTAATCCTCGCCGATACCGTGCGCCTGCTCAGCGGCGTCGGCGACCGTGCGCACGACGACTTCGGCGGGCCTGTCGCGACGCCTCAGCTGGATCTGGATCTCGACATCAGACACCGGCCCGGACGCTAGGGCGTGGAGCGAGAGTGGTTGGCCACCAATGGTCTGCCGCGACGTGTTCGCCATGACGTTCACGCCGAGACCGAACATGCGGTACGGGCCGTCGGATGGTGCCGGAGTACCCGAGTCCCTGGCCTGCACTGCGAGAGCACGGCCGAGATCCTCACCGCGAAAACGACTGTGGGCGAGGAGTGCGAATACCGCGCGTTCGGTGCGAGCGGCGAGGTCGGCGAGATTGTCTCGCGGGTTCGCGTCGACACGCAGCGGCAGCACGCTCGTCACCATCGACGGTGTTGTGCGCGCTCTACGGTCAAGACGCCCGGTCACAGGCAGCGCGAGTACCAGGTCGGTGCGGCCCGTACGCACGTGGGCAAACGCCGCGACTGCGGCGATGAGCAGGACGGTCGGTCGAACCCCGGCATCACGCGCCAGCGCGCGCAACGGGTCGAGGACTTCGAGGGGAATGTCGAATCGCGACGCGATGATTCCGCGGCCGGGCACCACATCGTCGTCGAGGAGTCGCACCGGCTGCGGTCGGTCGCCCATACGCGCCAACCAGTAGTCGGCATCGGTGGCGAAGTCGGCGCCTTCACGGTAGTCGCGCTCGGCGTCGAGCACCGGGAGTAGTCGCCAATCCCTGGGTCGTGACGGCCGGGCGTTGTCGGATGCCCCAGAGCCATCGGAAACCCCCGAAGCTTCCGAGGCGCCAGATGCTTCCGTTGCGTCGTACTGTTCCTGGACCGCCTGGGTGAAGAAGCCGAGCCCCATGCCGTCGCAGACGAGGTGGTGAACCTTCAGAAACACCAGTGTCGGGTCTGGCTGCGCGGTTCCCGGGTCGGTGACCGTACGGGCGGTGCGCAGGATCGTGCATTCGGTGAGTGGTCCGTGCTCGACGTCCATCGGCTGCGCGAGCTGCGAAGCCATCCACTCGCGCGCATCGGGGAGAGGCATCTCGCGGACGTCGACGTCGAAGTCGGCAGTAGGCAGGACTCGCTGCCGCACGTCGCCGCCTTCTTCGACGAACACAGCGCGCATCGCTTCGGCATTCTCGAGAACCGCGAGGACAGACGCCCTGAGTCGTTCGACGTCGGTTCGTGCGTCCACCTCCACGTAGAGCCCGGTGACGTAGAGGGCGGGGTCGCCGGATGCCTGCATCGACAGATAGATGTCGCGTTGGCCGGCGAGGACAGGCAGTGTGACATCGTGCGCGTCGCCGTGTGTGCGGACAGGAGTGTCTGCGTCTGTCGGGGCGTTGCCGTCGGGGCGTGTCGAGGTCACTGATCGACTCCGGATTCTGCAGGCGCCGCAAGCGAATCGAGCGCCGCACATAGTGCGTCGGCGAGCTCACGCACAGCGGCGTCGTCGAGGTGGTCTGGTAGGTAGCTGAACGTTGCGGCGACGACCGGACCCGACGATTCGTCACGACAGACGATGTCGATCTCGAGTGGGTACGCGACGCCGAGTCCGGGGTCTGGATCTGCTGCGAGCGCTGTCGATTCCGCCGAGGGCTGCCATGGCGAGTCCTCGCCGACGGTGAACCGCCCGAGATAATTGAGCAGCACCGACGGACGCGACATGGTGGCGAGCGCGCCCGACAACTGCGGGTTGAGGTAGCGCAGCATGCCGAATCCCGCTCCGGCAGAGGGCATTGCCGTCCACGCGTTCTCGGCGTCGGCGATCGCGTCGCCGATGTCGTCGGTGGCGAATAGCCGGATCGGTGCGACGGTCGTGAACCAGCCCACCGTGTGTGACAGATCCGCGTCGATACCGAACTCGTGTGCATCGCGACCATGACGCTCGGTGTCGACGATGAGGTCCCCTGTGCCGAGAGCTCGTGTTGCGGCGACACGCAACGCCCCGAGGAGCAGCGACGTGATCCCCACACCGCGGCGGGTGGGTAGATCGGAGACGAGCGACGCCGAGGTTCCCGGAGACAACGTGGCGACGTGGCGTCGCTGGTCGGCGACGGTGCCCGACGTGGGGAGCCGACCGGGCACCAGTTCGCCTCCCGGTGCCAGCACCTGCGCCCAATGGGCAGCCTCGTCGAGCAGTGCCGGATCGGCGGCTCGCTCGGTCACGGCGGCGGCGAAGGCGTGCAGGGGTGTCGGATTCGGAATCGGTTGCAGCTCAGCACCTGTGGCTGCCGTCTCCCAGAGGGTACGGAGATCCTCGAGCAGGATACGCCGGGAGACGCCGTCGACGGCGAGGTGGTGAATGACGAGGATCAGTCGTCCCGCGATCGGATCGTCGGGCGAGTCGGTCGTCAACCAAGTCGCGGCGATCATCAGTCCCGTGGCGGGCGACAATCTGCCTGCAGCCGCGGCGGATTCGGCCGACACCGCTGCGGCGAGCGCGTCCGGGCCGCCGAAGATCGATCTGTCGAGCGTGACGATCCGAAGGACGTCGTCGACGTCGACCGAACCCGGGGGCGCACTCTGCATGGTCCAGAGCACACCTGCGACGGTCTGCAACGAACTCCTCAGCGCCTCATGGGAATCGAGCAGTGCACGGATAATCGCGCGGAGAGTGTCGGCGTCGAGTTCCGCCGGGGTGTCGACGACGAGCGACTGATTGAATCTGTCGATGGTGCCACCGATCTCACGGAGTCGTTGGACGATCGGCAGGAGCGGAATGGGTGTCGGCCGGGTCGCCGATGCATCGTCGCGGTTCGACGGCGCGGCAGGCGTGGTGTCGTCGATCCACTCGGCGACCGAACCCAGCCCGGCGACGGTGCGGTGGGTGAAGACATCCCTCGGGGTGAATCGGATACCACGTCGCCGTGCGCGATTGACGAGGGTCGTCGAGACGATGCTGTCGCCGCCGAGAGCGAAGAAGTCGTCGTCGACGCTCGGCGGGTCGGGGAGTCCGAGGGTGTCGGCGAAGATGTCGGCGAGCGCGGACTCGATCTCGGTCGTCGGTGTACGACCCTCCGCGGTGCCGACCTCCGGCTCCGGAAGTGCTGCGGCATCGGTCTTTCCGTTGACGGTCAACGGGATCGAGTCGACGATCAGCACGGCCGACGGGACCTCGTGCTCGGGGAGTGCGTCGCGCAGCGCAGCGTGCAGGGATTGAGGAGTGACGTTGTCCCCAACGGCATAGGCCAGGATTCGGTCGGCGCCGCTCGGGCCGGGCCGGGTCAGGACGGCGGCGTCGCGCACACCGGGCAGAGTCGCGAGTGCGGCCCGGATCTCCCCGAGTTCTATACGGAAACCGCGGATTTTGACCTGCGTGTCCGCGCGACCGACATAGATCAACGCACCCTGCCTGGTCCGACGGAACAGATCTCCGGTGCGATAAAGCACCTGACCGGTGCCCGAGGGGTCGGCGACGAAACGCGTCGCATGTAAAGCCGGACGCTGCAGGTAGCCGGCGGCGACCTGAGGGCCTGCGAGGTACAACTCGCCCACGGCGCCAACAGGTACGCGGCGCAGGTATCCGTCGAGCAGGTGGCCGGTGAAACCTGGTAGCAACGCACCCACGTCACTGCCCGTCGCTGCATCGATGATCTGCTGATCGAGCACCAGATACGTTGCGTGGACGGTGATCTCGGTGATGCCGTACATGTTGACCAACGTGGTCCGCGGATACCGCCGGACAAACGATCGTAGGCGCGGCAGATCGAGCGCCTCGCCGCCGAAGATCACGTAGCGCAGTGACTCCAGTGCCGATCCGGCCCCAGCGGTCTCGCGGTCCCCGGTGTCTGCGAGGTCCGCGGCATCGAGGGCGAAGAACGCCGACGGCGTCTGGTTGAGCACGGTGACGCCCCGCTCGCCGATGAGAGTGGCGAGGTCGGCGGGTGAGCGCGTGGTGGCGTGATCGGGAACGACGAGGTGGGCGCCGGTCGAGAGCGGACCCCACAGTTCCCACACCGAGAAATCGAAGGCGTAGGAGTGGAATAGCGTCCACACGTCGTTCTCGTCGACGTCGAACAGTTCCGTCGTGGCGTCGATCAGCGCGACGACGTTGCCGTGCGTCACGGTGACACCCTTGGGCTTTCCGGTCGACCCGGAGGTGAAGATCACATAGGCCGGGTCGGCCGGGGTGAGTTCGGTCTCGAAAGTCGCTGTGACCGAATCGGAGTCATCTGCTCGCTCGAGGTAGTCGGCGTCGACGACCACCGTCGGGGCGGCGTCGGCGAGCGTCGACGCTACGCGCTCACCCGGGTAGGCGGGGTCGATCGGAACGTAGGCGGCTCCGCAGCGCAGTACTCCGAGGATCGCGGCGACGAGGTCCGTCGAGCGCTCCAAGATCAGTGCCACCGAGTGGCCGCGTCGCACCCCGTCGCGGTGCAGGCGTGCGGCGATCGACGCACTGTGTGCGTCCAGTTCGCGGTAGGTGAGCGTGCGCGTCCCGTTGGATACGGCGGGACGGTCGGCAAAGGTGCGAGCGGTGGCGGAGAAGATGTCGACAAGGGATCGCCGAGGAGGTGCGATATCGGGTGCGGGCAGCGCGGGAAGCTCAGTGGACGGGCCCAGACGCAACTGCGCGACGTGACTGCTCGGGGCGCCGACAAGGGTGCGCAGGATGGAACTCACGCGTCCTGCGAGATCGGCGACTGTCGCTTCGTCGAAGAGCGCCGCGGCGTACTCGACGCGCAGTCGGATGCCCGCGGAGCGAGCAAGCTCGACGAACTCGAAGGTCAGGTCGAACTTGGCGGTGCGGGAGTGCGGGAAGACCGGTTCTGCACGCACGCCGGTGAATTCGGGGGCGACGATCGGGTCGCGGTACTGGACCATCGTCTGGAACACCGGGTGTCGGCTCAGTGCTCGTTCCGGGGCGAGTGCCGTGACGATCTCGTCGAACGGCACATCCTGCGCGGCGAGGGCCGCGACGTCGGTCTCCCTGACGCGGCGCAGCACCTCGAGGAGCGTCGGATCACCGGAGAGGTCGGTGCGCAGCGGCAGGGTGTTGACGAACATGCCGATCAGCGACTCCACGGACGCCGACGCCCGGCCGGCCACCGGGGTACCGACCACGATGTCGTCGCCCGCTCCCGACGCGTTGAGCACGAGTGCCACCGCGGCATGCGCTGCCATGAACACCGTCGCGTCGAGTGCCCGGACGGCCGAGCGGAGCCCGCCGAGAACGTCTGCGTCGATGACGATCTCGACTTGGCCGCCAACGGGATCCGGCTCGGTTGGCCGCGGGCGGTCGTAGGGCAGGTCGAGTTCGGCGGGTGCATCGGCGAGTTGGTTTCGCCAGTAGTCGAGCTGGCGGTGCACAAGTGATCGGGGATCGTCGACGGTGCCCAGCCGCTCGATCTCGGCGAGGGTGTGATCGGCGTACTGGAGCTGCGGCGCGGCAACCGGCGTGCCGTTGTACCCGACGGCGAGCTCGTCGAAGAGTGTTGCGGCCGACCATTCGTCCGCGGCGATGTGATGCACCGTGAGGAGTAGCACCGCCGAAGCCTCGGAAGCGCGCAGGAGATCGGCGCGCAAGGGGAGATCCGCCGACAACTCGAAGGGGCGCCCGATGAGACTGTCGATCGTCGCGTCGAGGTCCGCGGGTTCGATGTGATGGTCGTCGATCAGCACCCTCGCGTCGTCGACCCGGTCGACGACCTGAGCGTCGTCGACGATCCGAGTGCGCAGTGACTCGTGGCGTTCGACGATGCCGTCGAGCGCGCGTTGCAGTTGCGCCACATCGATTGGTCCGTCGAAACGTACGGCGAACGGAATGGTGTACGCGGCATCGCCGATCCCGCTCTGGAAGGCAAGTCGGCGCTGTGCCGGCGAGAGTGGAATGCGTTCGGGGCGCTGCGGCCGCTTTGTTGCCGCGCTGCCGGTGACGCCAGCGGGCGTGGATTCGGGAGCGTCGCCGTCGTCTGCGAAGAGGGCCGCGAGGTCGACGAGTCGCGGGTGGGCGAAGACCTCGGCAACACCGACCACGCGTCCGGTTGCCAAGCGCAGCCTGGTCAGCACACGCGTGGCAGACAAAGAATGGCCACCGACGTCGAAGAAGTTGTCGTCGACGCTCGGCCGTGCGGTGTCCGCGGCGTCGAGGCCGAGGACGTCGGCAACGGTGTCGACAACGAGCCGCTCGAGGTCGGTGCTCGGCTCACGTCGAGAGGTAGTGCGCGGCGAGGTCGGAGCGGGAAGCGCCCTGCGGTCGGTCTTGCCACCCGGTGTGCGAGGCAGCGAGTCGAGTCGTGTCCACGTGGCCGGGATCATCGCTGCGGGCAACGTAGCGACGAGTGCGGCCGGGACGGCGTCGGGGGCCTGAGCTCCGGCAACGTAGACGTCCAGACGAGTGTGTCCGTCATGATCCTGGCCGGCCACCGCCACAGCGTCGTCGACGCCGTCGAGTGCGAGGACGGCCTGTTCCACCTCACCGAGTTCGACGCGGGTGCCGCGGATCTTCACCTGCGAGTCGGCTCGACCGAGCAGTTGCAGGCTACCGTCCGGAGTGATCAGACCACGATCGCCGGTGCGATACATCCGATCGCCGGACCCTACCGGGTTGGCGACGAATCGCGTTGCCGTCCAGTCGGAATGGCCGTGGTAGCCCCGTGCGAGTTGGACGCCGGTGACGTACACCTCGCCGGGACGGCCAACCGACACCGGATGCAGGTGGCGGTCGAGTACGACGACACCAGCGCCCGGGACCTGTGTGCCGACGGTGATCGTGCCGACCGCGGCAGTGACATCTCTGGGGGCGGTATCGCCAGGGGAGCTGGAAACCTCGCTCGAGTCGATGCGGATCGTCGCGGTCGTGACGTCTCCCGCAACCTCCGACGACCCGTACGAGTTCACCACTTCATCTGCGGCGCTGGCTAGTTGAGCAGCAGTGCTGTCGGGAAGCGGCTCACCGGAGACGATCCAGCGGCGTATCGAGGCGGTCGGTTCGGGTCGCGCTGGTCTTTCGGAGGCTGGTTTTTCAAGGGCTGGTCTTTCAGAGACTGTGGCGTCTGAGGCCGTGTTGTCAGAGGCTGGGCTGTCGGTGACCGGATTGTCGGTGCCGCGGCTCTCCAGGGCGAGGTCGACGAGTGCTCTCGCCAACGACGGCACCACAGAGATCCTCGGCGCACTGGCGGCAGGCGCAACGGTCGCCATCGCGGACGACACTTCCGCGCGCGACCCGATGGCACTCGTCGAGCTGGTCGACCGCCACGCCGTCGACCAGGTCACAGCCGTGCCGTCGTTGGCGAGAGCACTCGTCGACCTCGCCCTGGAGAGCCGCGGCACCGACAATCCGGTCACCGACAGCCC
>NZ_LZMO01000191.1:0-10673 GCF_001665715.1 Gordonia sp. 852002-10350_SCH5691597 | reverse complement strand
GGCTGCGACGGCACTGCGGGCGAGACGTCGTTACCCGGCGTCGACGGCACAGCAGGAGATACCGTAGCGGCACCGTCCGACTGCGACCCGCCGCTCGTCGACGAATTGCTGTAGGGCGTCGTCGCGGCATGCGCGGTTCCGCTGTGGCCCATTGCCGTCACACCGATGCCGATTCCGATGGCCGCAATGATCAGTGCAAGTCCGGCGATGACGCCGACGATCACGTTCTTACGCTTGGGAGCGGATGCGGCGGCCGCACTGCCGGTGGCGCCGACGCTGGAGTCCTGTGTTGCGGAGTCCTGTGTTGTGGAGTCCTGTGTTGTGGAGTCCTGTGTTGTGGAGTCCTGTGTTGTGGAGTCCTGTGTTGTGGAGTACATGGGCTACTTCTCGATTTCCCGGTCTCGCGGCCGATCTGGTGTTTTTCTTTCGACACCAATGAGTTTCGGCCTGACACCGGCGGGCTCACATCCACTGCGCGGCCGATTGGCCGGTTGATGGTCGCATCCCCCGATCGGCGGATGCGGAGACCCGGATTTCGCCGATCGTCACGCGCCGGCGATGACTTCTAGAACGACATCGGGTCTGCCCCTTCGTCGACCCGCCAACATCAGGAGTACGCGATGGGCATCATTCAGATCGAACTGTTCACCACACTCGACCTCGTAGGACAGTCACCTGGAGGACCGGAACTGAGCCCCGACCTTTCGTCTGCGATCGGCGAGATCCGTGACCGACACCAGCACGTCACCGTCGTCGGCAGCCTGAATCTGGTCCAAACTCTGCCGGCCACCGGCGACATGTCCCAGCCATGACGCGAATCGACCGGGGCGGACACATTGCGGCCACCCCGGTCGAGGAATCGCTGACGTGCGAGACGACGTGATTACGAACCGAAGTTCGGGAACTCGATCGAGCCGTTTCCGCCGCCGGAGACCTTGAAGTTGGTCGTGCAGCCCTTGAACGTCACCTCGTCGACGTTGACCTTCGCATCAGCCGTGCCACCCGGCTGGCTGGAGATTCCGTACAGGTCGACGACGGCCTTCTTGCCGTCCGAGTTCGCGGCCGCAATAAGAGCCGACAGCGATGCATTCTGCGCGGCAGGGATGTTGCCCAGCTTGCGGGTCGCCCACCACTGGTTCGACGAGGTCGCGTCGGCCTTGCCCGCTCCGACGGGAGCACCCCACACGAGCGTGGCGAACCCGGTCGGCGTGCCGGTGTTCGCGCCCGTGATGCGGATCTGCCAGTTGGCATTGCCGTCCGACTTCTGGAAGGTGAGCGCACTGCCGTTGAGATCGGCGAGCGGCAGACTGCCGGCCGAGTGGTACGACGCCTGACGCTCGGTCGATGCCGAGGTGTTGAACTCCAGCGAGCCGTCGCTGTCGCCGGCAACGCCGGAAGTGATCTTGCCTGCCTGACCCTTTTCGTCGAGCACGGTGTTGCCCCAGCCGTTCGGGTTCGATGGCGTCGCGACCTTGGCGCAATTCGAAGTCGACACCGGTGCGGCCGATGCCGTACCCGGCATTGCGAACGAGACGGCTC
Organism: Gordonia sp. 852002-10350_SCH5691597; assembly: GCF_001665715.1. NCBI lineage: Bacteria > Bacillati > Actinomycetota > Actinomycetes > Mycobacteriales > Gordoniaceae > Gordonia > Gordonia sp. 852002-10350_SCH5691597. The sequence continues at coordinate 9,134 of NZ_LZMO01000191.1, read as the reverse complement.
CCACCACGGCCGCGACGGCAACTGCACAACTGATCTTGCGGTTCATTCTGGTAAATCCTCTGTGTAGCCCTGTGTCCCCGACCACATCGTCGATGACGATGTGAGAAAGCTAGCAGATCAAATGACCCACACTCGCAGCGGCCTCGCAGTTCGGACCCTTCCGACGACTCGGACAATAGAGTCGTCAGTGAAGCGACCTCGTCAGACGCCGACTGCAGCGCCGGTCAACGGCGGATTCGCCGTGAGTATCGCGTTCTCTTCCGCACTGAAAGCTCTTGCGCGAGAGAGGAATCGGACCCCTTCCGGTGCCTCGAGACTGAATCCCGCGCCGCGACCCTTCACGACGTCGAGGATCAACTGGGTGTGCTTCCACAATTCGAACTGGTCGCCGTTGATCCAGACCCGCACGTTGGGCAGGGGCTCGGGCAGTTCGATGGTTCCGACGAGGACGTCGCGCTGGCCGACCCGATAGTCGCCGACGGGATAACACATCGGCGCCGAACCGTCGCAGCATCCGCCGGACTGGTGAATCATGAGCCCGCCGTGCAGCTCCTGACCAAGTTGTCGGAGCTGCACGGCGGCGTCTGTGGCGATCACACGATCAGGCACCGCTCCGTCCGCGGCCACTGAGGCCGACGTCGACGGGGTTGATTCTGTACTGCTCATCGTTTACCTCTCACTGTGATCTGAACCACAGAGTAGTCGCTGTTCTGTTGCAGACGCGTTGCACACGACGAACGCCGCCACACAACCTGAAAAAGGTTGCGTGGCGGCGTCGACGTGCCTGGCGTCAGGATCAGAAGAAGCCCTTGGCGTTCTGCGCGTAACCGACCAGCAGGTTCTTGGTCTGCTGGTAGTGCTCGAGCATCATCAGGTGGGTCTCGCGGCCGATGCCCGACTGCTTGTATCCACCGAACGCGGCGTGTGCCGGGTAGTCGTGGTAGGTGTTCGTCCACACGCGTCCGGCCTGGATCTCGCGGCCTGCGCGGTAGGCGGTGGCACCGTCACGGCTCCAGACGCCCGCGCCCAATCCGTACAGGGTGTCGTTGGCGATGTGAATGGCGTCGGCGTAATCCTTGAAGGTCGTGACGGCCAGCACCGGACCGAAGATCTCCTCCTGGAAGATGCGCATGTTGTTCTGACCGGAGAAGACGGTCGGCTTGATGTAGTAGCCACCCTCGAGGTCGCCACCGAGGTGAGCAGCCTCTCCACCGATGAGGACCTTGGCGCCCTCGTCCTTGCCGATCGCGAGGTACGACTGGATCTTCTCGTACTGATCGTTCGACGCCTGGGCACCCATCATGGTGTCGGTGTCGAGCGGGTTGCCCTGCTTGATCTTCGAGACACGGTCGACAGCCTTCTCGATGAAGTCGTTGTAGATGTCCTCCTGGATGAGCGCGCGGCTCGGGCAGGTGCACACCTCGCCCTGATTGAGCGCGAACATCGAAAAACCTTCCAGCGCACGGTCGAAGAAGCCGTCGTCGGCCGCCATCACGTCGTTGAAGAAGATGTTCGGGCTCTTGCCGCCGAGTTCCAGGGTGACCGGGATCAGATTCTCCGAGGCGTACTGCATGATCAGCCGACCGGTCGTGGTCTCACCGGTGAACGCGATCTTGCGGATGCGGTTGCTCGACGCGAGCGGCTTGCCCGCCTCGACACCGAAGCCGTTCACGATGTTGATGACACCCGCGGGCAGGAGGTCGGCGATCAGACTCATCACGTACAGGATCGACGCCGGGGTCTGCTCCGCAGGCTTGAGGACAACGGCGTTGCCCGCGGCGAGGGCGGGAGCGAGCTTCCACACGGCCATCAGGATCGGGAAGTTCCACGGGATGATCTGGCCGACGACGCCGAGCGGCTCGTGGAAGTGGTAGGCGACGGTATCCTCGTCGACCTCCGAGATCGAACCCTCCTGAGCGCGAAGCGCACCAGCGAAGTAGCGGAAGTGATCGATCGCCAACGGGATGTCGGCGGCAAGAGTCTCACGGACAGCCTTGCCGTTGTCCCAGGTCTCCGCGACGGCGATCTTCTCGAGGTTCTCCTCGAGGCGGTCGGCGATACGCAGCAGCACCAGAGCGCGCTCCGCGACAGCCGTCTTGCCCCACTCCGGGGCAGCCTTGTGCGCGGCGTCGAGCGCGAGGTCGATGTCCTCGGCGGTCGAGCGTGCGACCTCGCAGAAGGTCTTGCCGTCGACAGGCGACGGGTTCTCGAAATACTGCCCCTTCACGGGCGGGACCCACTGTCCGCCGATCCAGTTGTCGTAGCGGGACTCGAAGGACATCACCGAGCCGTCGGTACCCGGCTTTGCGTAGACAGTCATTGTGTAGCTCCTCAGTGCCATTTTCTCGTTGCCACACAAGCCACTCGATAGGCCGTGTGTGATCTGCTGCACACATTAGGAGCGAAGTGGTTGCAGCCACGTTGCAGTAACGTTTGCAACGTTGCAGGTCGACAAAACCCCTGTTCAAAGCACTTGAGGAGAGGAGAGTGTCGCGAAATCAGACGCCGTAGCGGCGGTCGAGAATCCTGATCCGACCTCCGACGAGCGCGCGGTCGGGGTGCCCGACGGGCAGTCGATGCTCCAGCCGGCGCCAGGCGGTGAGGTCGTCGCGACCGTGCACAGACGAGGTCCACGCCCGAAGTGCGGCGACCTGCCCCTCCGCGATGACCCGCGAGCGGACGTCCTCGCGGAGCTCCTCGAACAGCTCCGTGATTCCGGGAGCGTTCGACTCGACAAGCAACCCACCGCGACCGATTGCCTCGATCACCGGGACGAGATCCCCGTGGCCCTCGATCTGCTCACGAAGATCTCGAACGTCAGACGACAATTCGACGGTCAGGCGGTACGGCCTGGACTCGATCACATCGGTACCCAGGTCGCGGCGCAGGCGAGAGATCTCGGCGCGGACGGTGACCGGGTCGACGCCGTCATCGGCGAGCATCAACGCGAGTTGTTCGGTGTTCAGGCCCTCTGGATAGTGCTGCAGCAGCAAGAGGATCTCCGCGTGACGTCGGGACAGCGACCTCCCGTTGGCGGCATTTCCCCCGCGCTGCCAGCGATAAGAGTTGTCAGCGAGCACGGTCAGTCGTGCTCGAGCACCTGCCTCGAAGGTCGACGCAACAGATAGGTCGACGGCCCGCGCCTTCAGTTCACGTTCGACCACGGCAACAACCGACCGCACCGCGGCGAGCGCGAACGGGGCCGCGACCTCACGCCCGCCGGTCACGTCGATGACGCCGATGACGTGCCCTGTCGCAGGATCATGCACCGGCGCTGCAGCGCAACTCCACTCCTGCACCGGACTCGAGAAGTGTTCCGGCCCGACCACCTGGACGCTCTTGTCGGTCGCCAGGGCAAGGCCCGGCGCGTTGGTACCGACGACCTCTTCACTCCACACCGACCCCTCGACGAAGTTGATGTGGCTGGCCCGGTCACGGGCCGACGACTCGCCTTCGACCCACAGCAACCTGCCGACGTTGTCGGTCAGCGCCAGTACGACGCCGGAATCGGCAATGTCGTCGAGCATCAAGGACTGCACGATGGGCCGCACTGCGGTGATCGGGTGTGCTTCCCGATAGCGAGCGAACTCCTCGTCGCTCATCGCCTGTGACGAGTTGACGCCGGCACCCGGGTCGACTCCGCGTTCGAGCGAGCGTGCCCACGAGTCGCGGACGACCGATCGCACAGTCTCGGGCACAGACCCGCCCGCGAGAAATTCTTCGTACGCGCGACGGATAGACGAGGACACAGCTGCAGCATCTGACATGCGCGCCCTCCATTGATCACCCCGACGTTCCCCCGATTGTGCCGTGGAAGGTGTGATCTCAGCAACAACGGGGCCCACAATGCGGACCGAGGTCCACGGGCCTGATCACAGGAGACGCCCGTTTCGACGGGGATATCGCGCCCGGAGGTAGCTGTAGAGGTAGGTGCTGACCAGGAGTGCCGCGGTAGCGACGATCGCTGGGATGAAGAACATGTTGTTCCAGGAGTCGCGCACCATCGCAACAACCCACGCGATCACACACACAGCCGTGACCAGCACAGCGAGGAAGCGGACGACGAGGACGAGCGCGGTCACCACCGACCACAGCACAACGCGAGTCTGCTCCGACGAGCTGGCTTTCACCACACCAGCGTATCGATCTTCGATGCTCTGAGCAGGGCTGGAGAAGTTGCTTGTCCGATAGGTCTGATTTCGTGAATCTGTCTAACTAATCAAGCCGTAAGGTCAGTAGGAATGTCTACAAAACAATGATCCGGGGGAGGCTCGTTTGCGACGCCGACATCGTCCACGCCGGCAGATCGCGCTAGTCCTGTTCGCACTCGCCTCGGCGACCGCAATGGTCGCCACGGGCTGCAGCATGGACGGCGCGCGGACGGTCAATACGACCGGTCCGAATGCCATCATCAGTGTCAACGGCACCGAGCCGCAGAACGGACTCATCACGACGAACACCGCCGAAAACGGCGGCGGCCGTGTGGTGGATGCGCTGTTCACCGGGTTGTACTCGTACGACGCCGACGGCAAACCCTCACTGGCGAACGCCGAGTCCGTCGACACCACGGACAACCAGAACTACACAATCCATCTGAAGAAGGACTGGAAGTTTACCGACGGAACACCCGTCAAGGCCGAAAACTACGTTCGCGCATGGAATTTCGGCGCAGCGACGAAGAACGCCCAACTTCAGCAGAGCTTTTTCGAGCCGATCGACGGATACGAGGCAGTCGCAGGAGAGGATTCGACCGCCGATCAGATGTCGGGCCTGAAGGTTGTCGACGACCACACCTTCACCGTTCGCCTGACGCAGCCCAACATCGACTTCAAACTGGGCCTTGGCTTCACGCCGTTCAAGCCGCTCCCCGACGTCTTCTTCACCGAGGGCGCAAAGGAATTCGGCGAACACCCCATCGGCAACGGCGCCTACAAGATGGCGGGGCCCGACGCGTGGCGCCACAACGTCCAGATCAACGTCGTACGCAACGACGATTACAAGGGACCCGACAAGCCGCGCAACGGCGGAATCGACTTCGTCCTCTACTCCAGCCTCGACACCGCATACACCGACCTCACCTCCGGCAATCTCGATGTCACGGACACGGTGCCGGTCAGTGCGCTCAACTCCTACAAGAAGGCGCTCGGCAAGCACGCACTGACCAAACCGACGGCGTCCAACCAGCAGATCGCGATCCCCTACTACCTGCCCCACTTCGCCGCGGGGCGCGAAGGAGAACTGCGTCGTGCGGCGCTCTCGATGGCGATCAACCGTCCGGAGGTCACCAAGGTGGTCTTCCGTGGTGCCCGCACGCCGTCGAGAGATTTCACGGCACGCTCCCTACCTGGATGGAACGGCGATATCCCGGGCAGCGACGTCCTCGACTACAACCCCGCCAAGGCCAAGCAGCTGTGGCAAGAGGCCAACGCCATCGCGCCGTGGAACGGCTCCTTCCAAATCGCCTACAACTCCGACGGCGATCACCAGGTCTGGGTCGACGCGGTGTGCAACCAGATCAAGAACACCCTCGGCATCGACTCGCATGGCGCTCCGCAGCCGACGTTCAAGCAGATCCGGTCGGCGATCACGAGCAAGACGATCAAGACCGCCGCGAGGACGGGCTGGCAGGGTGACTACCCGTCGATGCTGGAATTCCTCGCGCCGATCTTCGTGACGGGAGCCGGTTCCAATGACGCGCAGTACGTCTCGCCGGAGTTCGACTCGCGGCTGACCGCCGCGCAGCGTGCACGCACCGACGACGAGTCCTACCGGCTCACCAACGTCGCGCAGGAAACCCTACTCAAGGATCTGCCGAACATTCCGCTGTGGGACTACATCGGCGCCGGAGGCTCGGCCTCGGAGGTCACCGCGCAGTTGGCCTGGAACGGTTTGCCCGACTACCCGAACATCACCAAGGAAGCGAAGGAGTGACCCGGTGACCAGATATCTCCTCATCCGTCTGGGACAGATGGTGATCGTCTTCTTCGGCGCCACGTTCCTTATCTACGCCATGGTCTTTCTCGTCCCCGCTGATCCCATCGCGGCTCTCGGTGGCGGAAAACCCATGTCCCCGGCCCTGATTGAGCAACTACGCGCGCAGTATCACCTCGACCAACCGTTCTATGTGCAGTACTTCAACTACATCGGCGGGGTGTTCCACCTCGACTTCGGCACCTCGTTCTCCGGGCAACCGGTGTTCGACGTCATGAAGCGCGCCTTCCCGGTGACGGTCAACCTGACTCTGATCGCGCTGGTCGTCGAAACGATCGGTGGCGTGGTGTTCGGTGTGATCTCCGGCCTGAACAAGGGGCGCTGGTACGACACCGCGATCCTGATCGTCACCCTCATCATCATCGCGATACCGATCTTCGTGCTCGGCTTCGTCGCGCAGTACCTGCTGGGTGTGAAGTGGCATCTGTTCCCGGTCACGGTCGGCGGAAACCTCGACTTCTATCACCTCATCCTTCCCGGATTCGTGCTCGGCGCAGTCTCATTCGCCTACATCGTGCGACTCACGCGCTCGGAGGTCGCCGACAATCTGACCGCCGACTACGTACGCACCGCGTCGGCCAAGGGCCTTCGACGACCCCGCGTGATCACCGTGCACGTCCTGCGCAACTCACTGATTCCGGTCGTCACGTTCATCGGCACCGACGTCGGCGTGCTGATGGGCGGAGCCGTCGTCACCGAGGGCATCTTCAACATCCCCGGCGTCGGCGGAACGATCTATCAAGCGGTCATCCGTGGCGAGGCCCCGACCGTCGTCTCCTTCGTCACGGTGCTCGTGCTGATCTACCTCGTCTGCAACATCGTCGTCGACTTGCTCTATGCCGCACTCGATCCGAGGATTCGCTATGCCTGAGACCCCACACACTGACGCGGCTCTGAACGCGTACCCCAGCTTCTTTCCCGGCCAGGACCGCTTCGTCGCCGACGCCGAAGACGTCGAGCTGCTCAAGGTCGACGAATTCGTCGACGACGTCGATCCGGCAGGCTTCTGGAAGTCGGCGTGGCAGGAGATCCGCACCAAGCCGGTGTTCATCGTCTCGATGATCCTGCTCGTCCTCATCCTGCTGATCGTCGCGTTCCCCGGATTGTTCGCACATCAGGATCCGCGGTACGCAAACCTCGAGGACTCGCTGCTATCACCGAGTTCCGCGCACTGGTTCGGCACCGACCTGCAGGGCCACGACATCTACGCGCGTGTGATCTACGGTGCGCGCGACTCCGTGCTCGTCGGAATCCTGACGACGCTCGCGGTGGTGATCGTCGGTGGATTCCTCGGCATCTTCGCGGGCTTCTACGGCGGCTGGCTCGATTCGTTGATCTCCCGACTCGCCGACATCTTCTTCGCCATCCCGCTGATCCTGGCGGCCGTGGTCACCATGCAGATGATCTCGGCGCGCACCGTCTACACGGTGGTGCTGGTCCTCGCGATCTTCAGTTGGCCCCAAATCGCCCGTATCGCACGGTCTTCCGCGATTTCGGCGCGCAACGAAGAGTTCGTCGACGCGTCGCGCTCGCTGGGCTCGTCGCGCTTGCGCACCCTGTTCACCCACGTGCTGCCGAACTCGCTCGGCCCGGTCATCGTCATCTCGACGATCTCGCTCGGCGTTTTCATCGTCACCGAGGCGACGCTGTCGTACCTGGGCATCGGCCTACCGTCGACCGCCGTCTCCTGGGGCATCGACATCGCCGCGGGCCAGCAGTTGCTGCGCGAAGGTCAGCCCATCCTGTTCTATCCCGCTGCCGCACTTGCCATCACGGTCCTCGTGTTCATGATGCTCGGCGACGTGCTGCGCGACGCACTCGACCCGAAGGCGAGGACCCGCTGATGACAACGGAGACAACGAACTCCGAGCTGACCTCCGACAACGAGACCGCCGCACCGGCACCGCTGCTCGAAATCTCTGACCTACGAGTCGATTTCCGCTCACGCGGGCGCGACGTACCCGCGGTACGCGGCGTCGGACTCACGGTGTATCCCGGCCAGACCGTCGCCATCGTCGGCGAATCCGGCTCGGGTAAGTCGACGACCGCCGCCGCGGTCCTCGGACTGCTTCCCGGCAACGGCACGGTGACCGGCGGAAGAATCCTGTTCGACGGCAAAGACCTCGCACAGGCGTCGCGACGTGAGTTCGAGAAGGTGCGCGGCAGCGGGATCGGCCTTGTGCCGCAGGACCCCAACACCAACCTCGACCCGGTGTGGCGCGTCGGATTCCAGGTCCGCGAGACGCTCGTCGCCAACGGAGCGGCCAAGCGCGGCGAGGCCCGCACGCGTGCCGTCGAAGTGCTCCGGCAGGCAGGTCTGCGCGATCCCGAGAAGCGTGCGGCGCAGTATCCGCACGAGTTCTCCGGCGGCATGAAGCAGCGCGCGCTCATCGCGATCGGTCTGGCCGGAAAGCCCAAGCTGCTCATCGCCGACGAACCGACGTCGGCACTCGACGTCACGGTGCAGCGCGAGATCCTCGACCACCTCGCCACGCTCACCGACGAACTCGGCACGGCCGTCCTGCTGATCACCCACGACCTGGGCCTGGCTGCCGAGCGCGCCAGCCACCTGGTGGTCATGTACCGCGGACGCGGGCGATGCGCGACGCCTTGTCGCCGATGTTGTGCACGACGAGCGGCTCGGAGATCGCACGGTAGATCGAGTACATCGGATCGAGCGAGCCGTACGGGTTCTGGAAGACCGGCTGAACGCGGCGTCGAAAAGACTTGGCCTGCGCGCCCTTCAGCGATGTCACGTCGCTGCCGTCGAAATGGACTGTGCCCGAAGTTGGTTCGAGGAGTCCGAGCACCATGCGCGCGACGGTCGACTTGCCGGAGCCGGATTCGCCGACGACCGCCGTGGTGGTGCCGCGGTTGAGCGTGAAGCTGACGTCGTCGACGGCGCGGAACGGCGTGGCCTTGCGGAACGGGACCGAGCCGCGGATCGGGAAGTCCTTCACCAGATTCGCCGCGACGACGACCTCGGTGGGGGTGGTTTCGACTCGGCTGCTCGCTGCGCTCGCGGCCGGCTCAACCAGCGGGGGGGGGGGTGGTTTCGGCGCGGCTGCTCGCTGCGCTCGCGGCCGGCTCAACCACCGGGGGGGGGCGCGTTGACCCCGGGGGGGGCGTTGCCCCCGGGGGGG
>NZ_LZMO01000190.1:0-8412 GCF_001665715.1 Gordonia sp. 852002-10350_SCH5691597 | reverse complement strand
GCCGGGGCCGCAGAATTCGCCATAGCCAATTCTCTCAAACCACGAACCATAAACTAATTACCGACACGCGACACTAGTGAGCTTCCTCGGCGTTGCGGGAGTTGGTCAGCGTGAGGGCTCCGATGCCCGCGATCACGCCGACGACGATCCCCAGCACGACATACGTGATGCTCTCCCCGTGGAAGAACGTATCGGTGAAGGCCGCGGTCCACGTCCCCTCCGGTAGGTGCGCCGCCACGAGCGTCGCGAGCATCGTGCCGACGATCGCCGTGCCGACGCTGCTGCCGACCTCCTGCGCGGTGTCGTTGAGCGCGGTGCCGATCGACGTCTGATTCTCGGGCATCGCGTCGACGAGTGCGATCGCACAGATCGTCATGACCGTCCGTAGTCCGAAGGTCATCACGACCATGAAGATCGCGATCGCAAGGTATCCGTGCGTGACACCCCAGCCGAGACCCGCGGTGCCCACTGCGAGCGCCATCGCGCCGATGAAGCAGGTCATCCGGTGACCGATGCGGCTGATCAGTGCCTCCGACAGCGGTGTAGCGAGGAGCATCGTCGCGATCATCGGCAAGTTGGCCAGACCGGCCTTCATCGGGCTCCAGCCGTAGGCGTACTGGAAGTGCAGGATAAGCCCGAACATCACGCTCGCCATCGCGATTGCGCTGCCGACCTGGGCGATCGTCGCACCGCGCACGGTGCCGTTGCGGAACAGCGCAAGATTCAACATCGGTGCGGCACTTCGCCGTTCATGCCAGACGAATGCCGCGCCTGCGACCACCGCGCCGATGATCGACGCCAGCGTCATCGCCGACGCCCAGCCGTGGTCGACGCCGCTCGTCAGCGACCAGCAGGCGAGACCGATCGTCGCGATACTCAGCAGCGCTCCCGGGATGTCGAGCTTGTAGTCGGTGAGGTCTTCGCGACGATCCGACGCGACGCCGAACCAAATGCCGATGCCGGCGATGAGCGCGATCGGCGCATTGACGACGAGCAGCCACTCCCAACGCACATGAGCAAGCGCGGAACCACCAAGGATCGGGCCGAGCACGAATCCGGCCATGCCGACGACGATCATCACGGTCATCGCGCGCATCCGCAGCGTCTTGTCGTCGAAGAGACGGAAAACTAGCGAGTTGGTGATCGGGGCCATCATCGCGGCGGCGACGCCGAGTGCGGCTCGCAGCGCGATCAGCTCACCCGTCGAGTTGACGAGGATGACCAGCAGGCTGAGCAGCCCGAACGCGGCCAAGCCGATCATCAGGACGCGGCGTCGACCGAACCTGTCGGCGATCGACCCCGCGGTGAGCAGCAGCCCGCCGAAAGTAAGTGAGTACGCGCCGGTGATCCACTGCAGCGCAGTGGTGCTACTGCCGAGATCGCGACCGATGGTCGGCAGGGCGATCGAGAGCAGCGTGTTGTCGACCATCTCGACGAAGAAGGCCAGACAGAGCGCAGCGAGCGGTATAGCTGCTGCGGCGAGCGACGTATAGGTGCGCGACGATTTCTGCGCCGCGGCATCAGTGGTGGTTGCCATGACAGCACCTCCTATCAGTAGTCAGGATTTGTTGACACTGACGTTAGGGAGCCGCTCTTACACGGCCCTGCCGTCGCCTGTCATGGACCTGACAGTCGATAACTCAGGGTTGCGGCAACACCAACTCGTCGGTAGTTTCGTAATTACGGATTTACGAACTTGAGGAGTTTCGATGCGTTCCGCTTCCTACCTCGCACTCGTTCTTGCCGTGGCCGTGGGTCTCTTCACCCCTGCATCTGCCCAAGCCACGCCCCCTTCCGCCACCACCGTGTGTGCTCCGCCCGCCAATCCGGATGTCACGTCCGTGCCCGGCTGGATCGGGTACCTCGCTGGGCATCGCAGCAACTACGCGCTGACCGTCCGACCCCTCGACGGCGACCCGATCACACACAACGCCGACGTCCCCTTCCCCGCGGCGTCGTCGATCAAACTCATCCATCTCGCGGCGTACGCGCAGGCAGTTGCCGACGGCCGGCTCGACCCGGAGGCGCGCATCCCCATCACGGACTGGCAGCGCTGGTACCTCCCGCTCGACGGCGGCGCGCATGTTCGAGCGCTCGACTACCTCCGAATCCCATCACGCGAGGGCATCCCGCTCGACCCCTCAGCCACGGTGACCTACAGCCAACTCGCCGACGTGATGATCCGCTTCTCCGACTCCGCAGCGCCCGACCTGCTTCGCAACACACTGGGCGACAACGCTTTACGAGCCGTCATGATGCCCTACGGATTCACCGGTCCGGTACCGAGCCTCTTCGACACCTACCTCGCTATCGCCAATCCGCTCCGACCACAAACTGATTCGCATCTCGAGGCGACGTCGAACGCGCTCAACGCGCTGATGACAAGCTTTGCCGACAGCTCATTCGGCCCTGGCGCAGAGCTTGCGCGCCACCACCTCGAATACCAGGGACCGATGCCCGACGGCTCGGTGCTCGGATTCAAGGGCGGCAGTCTCCCCGGGGTGATCACCGAGGTCTTCGAGTACCGCACTCCCGACGGCAAGCTCGGGACCGGCACGCTGATGGTCCGCGGAGTCTCCCGGCGCGACGTCGAAGCCGACAAGTTCACCCATCAGAAACTGCTGCTCGCAGCCATCACCGATCGCGACATCGGACACGCGCTACGGTGCTTGGGGTGAGCAGCGATCCATCCGACGACCTCGCAGCCCGAGTCGCGCGCCTCGAAGCGGCAGTGTTCACCGCGAGCGATCACGCGGGCACCGAACAGGACTCAGCCGCCGAGGGCCGGTCGGGAATGCTCGGTTATTCGGGCAGCGTCGACCTCACCGGACCCGTCACCTGGAACATCGCCTATTCGTCTGACGCGACGCTCGATCTCGCGCCGGAGACGACCGCCAACGTGTTCGCCGCGCTCGGCCATCCCGCGCGCGTCGAGATCGTGCGCATCCTGGCACGCGGCAACGCCTCGGTCGCACATCTGCAGGAGTCGGGCGACTTCGGGACGTCGGGTCAGCTCTACCACCACCTGAAGATCCTGACCGCGGCGTCGATCGTCACCAAAGTCGGTCGCAACGACTACGGGATCGCCCCGACTCATCTGGTCCCGGTGCTGATCTGTCTGCTCGCCGCAGGCGACATCGGAGGATTGCTCTGACCTACGCTGGATTTCGACGACCCACGACGATCCGAGGAGCACAATGACGCGCACCCTGCCCGATCAGTTCACCGTCCTGATGGCCCGCGAGTCCGACGGCGAAATCACCTTGGCGAGCGAGCAACTCGACGCCACCGAGCTGCCCGACGGCGAGGTGACGATCGCCGTCGACTATTCCGGCGTCAATTACAAGGACGCACTCGCTGTCACACCGCGTGGCGGCGTGGTGCGCGACTATCCCATCGTGCCGGGGATCGACCTCGCCGGCGAGGTGATCGCATCGTCGACACTCGACTTCAACCCCGGCGATTGCGTTGTGGCACATGGCGGTCCGATCGGAACCGCGCAAAACGGCGGTTACGCCGCCTATGCACGAGTACCCGCCGCGCAGGTCGTACGACTCGACACACTCTCGACGCGCGAAGCCGCCGCCATCGGCACGGCAGGCTTCACCTCGGCACTCAGTGTTGTCGCACTTCTCGACCGCGGACTGACGCCCGACGACGGCCCCGTGGTGGTCACCGGGGCCAGTGGCGGTGTCGGTTCGGTGAGTGTCGATCTGCTCAGCGCACTCGGGTTCTCGGTCACCGCGTCGAGCGGAAAGTCCGACGCCGCAGCGCTATTGACCGATCTTGGCGCCACGTCGGTGGTCGGCCGTCTCGTCGACGACGACACCAAGATTCGTCCGCTCGGTAAATCGCAGTGGGCGGGCGCAGTCGATTGCGTCGGCGGCACGACGCTCGCCTACGTGTTGTCGACCATGAACCACAGCGGCTCGGTCGCCGCGAGCGGTCTCACCGGTGGTGCCGACCTGCCCACGACCGTGATGCCCTTCATCCTGCGCGGCGTGGCGCTCCTCGGAATCGACTCCGTGTTGATCGGGCCCGAGCTCCGCCGGTCGGTCTGGGCACGCCTCGAAAGCGACTTGCGCCCAGCGCATCTCGATCGACTCGCCACCGAGATCGGGGTCGACGATCTCGACGGCGCGCTCGCCGAGATACAGGCGGGCAAGACGACTGGACGAACAGTGGTACGTATCAGCGCTCACAGCTGATCCCAGCGGCGCCCTGGTCTTCGTCGTCCAATAGCACGCCACCTGCCATTCACCTTCCGGTGAGAGTCTCGACCATGCTTCGACCACGATCGACCCATGACTGACCCGACGCTGCACCGCAGACTCGGCATGTCCGACGCCGTGATCATCGGCCTCGGCTCGATGCTCGGCGCCGGGATCTTCGTTGCGCTGACACCCGCAGCTGCCGCAGCCGGATCGGCGCTGCTGATCGGGCTGGTCATCGCCGCTGTTGTGGCCTACTGCAACGCGACGTCGTCGGCGCGACTTGCGGCCGTCTACCCGGTCTCCGGTGGGACGTACGTGTACGGCCGCGAGCGGCTCGGTGACTTCTGGGGATACCTCGCGGGGTGGGCGTTCGTGGTCGGCAAGACGGCGTCGTGCGCCGCAATGGCGCTGACCGTCGGGCTCTATGCCTGGCCTGCACATGCACACGTGGTGGCGGTCGCCGCTGTTGTCGCGCTCACCGCGGTGAACTACGTCGGAGTGCAGAAATCGGCGTGGCTGACACGCGCGATCGTCGCCGTGGTGCTGATGGTCCTCACCGTGGTGGTCGTGACGACGCTCGCGTCGGACGTGGGCAGCGTCGACTCACTCGGGGTCCGCTCGGACGCACGAGTCACCGGGACACTGCAGTCCGCGGGAATCCTGTTCTTCGCCTTCGCCGGCTACGCGCGCATCGCGACGCTCGGCGAGGAGGTGCGGGAGCCTGCCCGCATCATTCCTCGCGCGATCCTCGTCGCGCTGGGGATCGCCTTGGTCGTCTACGCGACTGTCGCGGCCACCGCACTCTGGGCGCTCGGGGCATCGGGACTCGCTGCCGCGACCGCGCCGCTGGCCGCGATGACGCAGGCCGCAGGCGCTGGCTGGCTGACTCCTGTCGTTCGGGTCGGCGCCGCTGTCGCAGCGCTCGGTTCCCTGCTCGCACTGATTCTCGGCGTCTCCAGAACGACATTGGCGATGTCGCGCGACGGACATCTGCCACGGACGTTGGCGAAGGTTCACCCGCGCTTCGGCGTGCCGCATCACGCCGAACTCGCCGTCGGTGCAGTTGTCGCCATAGTTGCCGCGACCGCAGATGTCCGTGGCGCGATCGGATTCTCGTCGTTCGGAGTTCTGCTGTACTACGCGATCGCGAACGCGTCGGCCATGACGCTTTCGCGCCTCGAGCGGCGCCCACCTCTGATCGTCTGCGTCGTCGGCCTCGTCGGCTGCGTGGTACTCGCGTGCACACTTCCACGCGCCTCGGTGATCTCCGGCGTCGTGGTGATCGTCATCGGTATCGCTATCTACGCGTGTCGGATCGTTCTCGCGCGTCGGTGACCGCCGCGCTGAAACCCACATTCGCTGTCAGAGCGACGTCGCGACGCTCGTAGTCGTCGGAGTCGACCGTCCAGTCGAGCCGTCGGGCCATGTGGTGAATCGCAGTCGCCGCCTCCAGGTACGAGAAGTTCATGCCGATGCACTGGTGCGCACCACCACCGAAAGGTGCCCATGCCAACCGATGCCGTCGCTCCGCGTTCTCCGGCATGAATCGCTCAGGATCGAAATGGTCTGGCCGCGGCCATATTTCGGGTATCCGGTGATTGCTCGCGCTGACCGCGATGACAAATGTGCCCTTCGGGATGAAGTGGCCACCGATCGACGTGTCCGCAATCGCCGCACGGGGGATCACCGGAACCGGTGGCCGCAGCCGCAGCGACTCCTTGAACACCGCCTGATAGACGTCGGACTGCTTCAGCGTCGCTGCTGACGGCGCTTCACCCAGACGCTGCGCCTCGTCGACGACCCGTGCACGCCACCGCGCGTCACGCCCCAACCGATAGGCCATCGACGTCATCGCAATGGTCGCGGTGTCGTGAGCAGCGAACAGCATGAATCGCATGTGGTCGACGACCTGCTGGTCGGAGAGCTGCGAGCCGTCGTCGTCGCGTGCGTGGCACAGCGCCGACATCAGGTCCGGTCCGTCCGCGCCGCGTCGCGCCGGCAGAAGGTCGCTGAAGAACTCGTCGACGACGCCGCGCGCACGATGCCCACGCGCCCACATGGTGCCCGGGACCCGAACCCGAACCAGCGCACTGCCCGCCTCGATGAGATCGACGAACGCCGCATTCATCCGATCGGCATCGTCACGCGAAAGCCTCTCTCCGACAAACAGTTCCAACGCGACGTCGAGTGCCATCGCTTTGAGTTCGGTACGCATGTCGACGTCGGGTCCGCGTGTGAACCGCGTCGCGGCCTCGGCGGCAAGCGAATTGAGCTGCTCCTGGTAGCCGGCGAGACGGTCGGCGGTGAACGCCGCCTGCATGATTCGACGATGCTTGCGATGTTCCTCCGTATCCATCAGCAGGATTCCGCGTTCGAAGAGAGTGCCCAGCGCGAATCCGTAGACCGGCTCGTTGCGGAACGCGCGGTCGGCGTCGCGAACCAACTCGCCGAGCGCCTCGGGACCCTGCACGATGACGATGTTGCGCCCGAGCACCGTGATGAAGGCGATGTCGCCGTAGTCGGCACGCAGATTCTCAGCGAACTGCGCCGGGTCGGCTCGCAGCCGCAGTGCGGACTGCAGCGGAAGCGATCGTGGTCCACGTACCGGGAGTAGGGTCGAATTGTTACGGGGTCGGGTCAATGTGCGGTGACGCATCGGGGTCCTTTCTGATGGCGACGCCGGAAGCCGCGGTGCCTGAGCATCGTGGAGAAGGGCGATGACCGACGTGCGTGTGTTGGTGGTGGACGACGACGTGCGGGCGGCCGAGACCATTCGTCGAGTGTTGGTCAGCGATGGGTGGAACGTGGCGGTCCTGCACGACGGCGCGCAGGCGCTACAGCGTGCCGTTGACGAGGAGTTCGACGCAGTGGTGCTCGACATCATGCTCCCCGGCCTCAACGGCTATGAGGTCGTCCGAGAGTTGCGTAGACAGTCGCAGTGGGTGCCGATCGTGATGTTGTCGGCGAAAGACGGCGAGTACGACCAGGCCGAGGCGCTCGACTTCGGAGCCGACGACTACCTCGTCAAGCCGTTCTCCGTCGTCGTACTGAAGGCCCATCTACGGGCCGTCGCCAGACGCGGTCAGCGCGAGCGACCGGCGATACTCACGGCGGGATCGCTGTGTCTCGATCCCGCCCAACATGTCGTCACGCGCCACGGGACGCCGATTACCCTCACTCCCCGCGAGTACGCAGTGCTTGAACTGCTGTTGCGTAATCAGGGTCGGGTGATGTCGAAACAAGCCATTCTCCAATCGGTGTGGGACGAGAATTACGACGGTGACCCGAACATCGTCGAGGTCTATATCGCCTACCTACGCAAGCGCATCGACGCCCCGTTCGGGATCGCGTCCATCGAGACGATCCGCGGCGCCGGGTACCGTCTGATCGCACTCTGAACGGCTCCCTGCTTCTTCGGAACCATCTGACGAGTGCCCTAGTGGCAGAACGAGTTCGACGGTGGCGCCGCCGTGTCTGCCGTCGACGGCTGAGACCGAACCACCATGGGCCCGCGCGATCTCGTACGCGATTGCCAAGCCGAGACCGGCTCCCGACGAGTCACGCTGACGGTCGACGTCGAGTCGCGAGAACCTGTCGAAGATCATCGATCGGCGGTCGACGGGGATGCCGGGCCCGTCATCGCTGACCGCGATGACCGCATTCGATTCATCGGAGTGCAGCGAAACCCACACCGCCGAATCGCTGTGCCTGGCGGCGTTGTCGACGAGGTTGCGCACGGCGCGTCGAATCATCTCTGCGTCGCCTGAGACTCGAACGGGCACAATGCGTGCGGTCACCTTCGCCGCACCCATGGCACGCAGCCGTGCGACCTCCCCGACGACCACGTCGTCGAGGTCCACGTCGCCGGCGGTGACTGTCAGACCCCGTTCGTCAGCGCGTGCCAGAAGGAGCAGATCTTCTGCCATGGCCTGCATCCGACGCGCCTCGGGCAGGAGGATGGTGCGGACGGTTTCCACATCGATCGGCGACGACGTGTCGTCGGCAAGGTCGAGCAAACCCACCAGTGTCGTCAGTGGACTTCGCAATTCATGCGACGCGTCGCCGATGAAACGCAGTTGCGACTCCCGCCCGCGTTGGAGTCGCCCGAGCATGCTGTTGACGGTGACCGCGAGCGTGCGGATCTCGTCGTCCGCGGTCGGCACGGGGACTCGCTGCTCGAGCTCGGTGGAGGTGATCT
>NZ_LZMO01000189.1:0-6308 GCF_001665715.1 Gordonia sp. 852002-10350_SCH5691597 | reverse complement strand
CCGCGCGGGGGCCGCCCCGCAACTCCGCCTGGTGTCGCAGACCGGTCCTACCGAGGCACACTCTCCGGCGGTTCCCCCCCCGCCAACTGAGCTCGGAAACACGGCCTAATGCCCCGAAAACCTACCCACCTGCGAAGATCCCGATGGGCGGGCGCGTAACCTCTCCGCGGTGAGTGAAGCCACTGCCCCTGCAACGGGTTCTGCGCCCGTCGACCCCACTCGACCCGCAGTTCCGCGTAGCCGCATCGTGATCGCATCGATGGTCGGCACAAGTATCGAATTCTTCGACTTCTACATCTATGCGACTGCCGCGGTCCTCGTATTTCCGACGCTGTTCTTCCCGAAGGGCAACGACACCGCCGCGCTGCTCTCCTCGTTCGCAACGTTCGGTCTCGCATTTGTCGCGCGGCCGATCGGATCGGTGTTGTTCGGACACTTCGGAGATCGCCTGGGCCGTAAGGCGACCCTGGTCGGTTCACTACTCACGATGGGTATCGCCACCTTCGCGATCGGGTTGCTGCCCACGTTCTCCCAGATCGGTTATGCCGCACCGGCTCTGCTCGCGCTGCTGCGGTTCTGCCAGGGCCTCGGACTCGGCGGCGAATGGTCGGGGGCAGCACTGTTGGCCACCGAGACCGCAGAGAAGGGCAAGCGCGCCTGGGCGGCGATGTGGCCGCAGCTCGGTGCGCCGATCGGCTTCTTCTTCGCCAACGGCATCTTCTTGCTGCTGATGCTCGGAATGGACTTCGACGCCAAGAGCGCTGCGACCAACCACGCATTCCTGACCTGGGGTTGGCGAATTCCGTTCCTGGCAAGCGCAATCATGGTGGTCATCGGGCTCTACGTGCGGTTGAAGCTCACCGAGACGCCCGTGTTCGCCAAGGCAGTCGAAGAGGGCAAGAAGGTGCGCGCGCCGTTGGCCGAGGTCGTCAAGACCAGTTGGCGTCCGCTGATCGCCGGCACGTTCATCATGCTGGCCACGTACACGCTCTTCTACATCGTGACCACGTGGACGACCTCGTACGGAACCGGCAAGGTGACCGACGCGTCGGGCGTCAAGCTCTCCATCAGCTACGTCGACTTCCTTGGGCTGCAGCTTATTTCGGTGCTGTTCTTCGCAGCGTGCGTGCCGCTCTCGGGATGGCTCGCCGACCGTTATGGCCGACGCGTGGTGCTCTTGGTCATCACCGGTGCGATCGTCATCTTCGGATTGTGCTTCGGATGGCTGCTCAACCCGTCGTCGGTGACCGACGGCGTGATGCTGGGCTTCCTCGTTTTGGGTATGGCGCTGATGGGACTGACCTTCGGGCCGATGAGCGCGATCCTGCCGGAGCTGTTCCCGACGAACGTGCGCTACACGGGATCTGGGATCGCCTACAACGTCGCGTCGATCCTCGGCGCTGCCGTTGCGCCGTTCATCGCGACGTGGCTGGTTGCCGACTTCGGTGTGGCGTGGGTCGGTGTGTACCTCGCGGTGGCCGGAGTACTGACGCTCCTGGCGCTGTGGTCGGTCAAGGAGACGCGGTCGGTGGACTTGTCGGAGGTCTGAGCGTCGGGGTCTGAGTGCAAGGCATCTGAGCGCCGAACGCGATTCCCTCGGAATCGGGTTTCTGGGGTTGCGATGCGGGAACCAGACCTTCATAGTTAGGCAATGCTTACCTCACTTGAGAAGGTCGCGCCGTGGGCGATCGGCCTATTTCGTATCGTCATCGGCTTCCTGTTCTTCTGTCACGGCGCGTCGACGCTGTTCGGATGGCCGGTCGCGCCATACGGCGGCGAGACCGCAGCGTTCGGGGCGTGGCCGTCGTGGTGGGCCGCGGCAATTGAGCTGGTCGGCGGCATCCTGGTCATGCTCGGACTCGGCACTCGCGTTGCTGCGTTCATCGGTTCCGGTGCGATGGCCGTCGCCTATTTCTGGAAGCACCAGGGCGACGGTCTGCTGCCCATAGCGAACGAGGGCGACTCGGCCGCGCTGTACTGCTGGGCGCTGTTCCTGTTGGTCTTCATCGGCTCGGGGCGTCCCGCATTGGAGAACGTGCTCGTACGTAAGCGAGCTGAACAGTCCGACGCCGCAGCTTCGCAAGGCTCGGCAGTGCGCACCGCTGCCTGATCAACGCGGGTAACGTCAGCGGGGTGATCGAACCGCTGAGCTGGGGCGAACGGCAGTGAGCGGGACGCGGGCCGCCGGGTCGGAGCGTGCGTTCTCGACGTCGCTGAAACGCTTGCTGCCACCCGCGTTCCGTGGTTACCAGCGCGGGTGGTTGCGGGCGGACGTCCTTGCGGGCATCACGCTCGCGGCCGTCGCCATTCCGGAATCGATGGGCTACAGCACAATTGCCCACGTTCCGGTGGTTGCGGGAATCTATACCATCATCCTTCCGACAATCGTGTTCGCTGTTCTGGGTGCGTCACGGCTCATGGTGACCGGTGCCGACTCGGCGACCGCGGCGATCATCGGATCGGGCATCGCGGGCATCGGAGTCGCAGGCCTGCAACCGAACTCGGCGGAGTGGTTGGGTTTCGCGTCATTGATCGCAATCGTGACGGGACTGATGCTGGCAGTGGCCAGGATCGCGCGACTTGGGTTTCTCGGCGACTTCCTCTCCACCGCTGTGCTCGTCGGCTTCCTCGCAGGCACCGGGATCAGTGTGCTGACCGGGCAGATTCCCGGCATGCTCGGGATCTCCGGTAGCGATGGTCGGATATGGGAGCGTTGGGAACACCTTGCGCGCGAACTCGGCTCCATTCGATGGACCGCGGTGGCGTTCGCCGTTGCGACGCTGGCGTTGCTGATCGTAGGCAAGCGGTGGGTGCCCCGCCTTCCGATGCCGGTCATCGTTGTGGTGGCGTCGATCGTGCTGGTATACGCCTTCAACTGGTCCGATGATGTGCCGGTGATCGGCGAGTTGCACGGCGGTTTTCCCGAATTCGGACTTCCCGACTACGTCACGTGGCGCGACATACCGAAGGCCGCGACGGTTGCGATCGGCTGCGCGGTGGTCATTCTCGCCCAAAGTGCGGCCACAGCACGAAGTTTCGCGCAGCGTCACGGAGAGAACGCCGACGTCAATCGCGACATCGTCGGACTGTCTGCGGCCAACATCGTGGCAGGGTTCTCGTCGACATTCGTGGTCAACGGCAGCCCCACCAAAACCGAACTGCTCGAATCCGAACATGGTCGGACCCAAGTCGCCAACATCACGATGGCGCTCATCGCGCTGATCGTCGTGGTCTTCTTCGACGGCGCGCTCGCCTACATGCCACACGCCGTGCTGTCAGCGATTGTCGCGGTGGTGGCGGTGCGGCTGATCGACATCGACCAGTTCCGTCGAATGTGGCGGGTGTCGAAGTACGACTTCACCATTGCCCTCCTGACCGCAGTGGTGGTGCTGGTTCTCGGCGTGCAGAACGGCGTGGTCGTTGCGATGGGAGTGTCGCTTCTGGCGATAGTGCGCAGACAGTATCGTCCCGAGCGGTTCGTGGTCGGGGTATCCGACCATGGGCGTCGTCGACGATACGAGTCGGCCAAGCCGGGTGCCGAGTCGATGCCAGGACTCATCGTGTTCCGCTACGACGCGGATCTGTTCTACGCCAACGCCAGTCGCTTCTCCGATGAGGTGGCCGCGCTGGTTCGGGCGGCACCGCACCCGGTGCGTTGGCTGATACTCGACTGCACAGTGATCGGCGACGTCGATTACACGGCCTCGGTCATGCTGAAGGATCTGATCACCTTCGTGCACAAGCGGAATGCTCATTTCGTCCTCGCGGGCGTGGATCCCGAGCTCGGGGACACACTTTCCGACGAGGGAGTGCTCTCGGAGCTGAACTCCGACCACGTGTACCCGACGGTCGGCGCCGCGGTACGTGCGTACGAGGCGGCGTATCCCGACGCGGTAGAAGCGGCACGGTCGGAGGGCTCGTCGGATGTATCGCCGGATGCATGGAAGCAGGAGTCGTGAAACTCGGGCAGGTCGTGGAAGCGTCGGCGCAGATGGCTGCGACCCGGTCACGCAAGCTCAAGACAGCCGAATTGGTTGAGCTCCTTGGTGCTGCGTCGAAGGATGAACTACCCATCGTGGTCACATGGCTCTCCGGCGAGGTGCCGCAGGGCAAGCTGGGGGTCGGCTGGCGATCGCTGGTGAACCTCGATGTGGACGGTGCCGAGGAGTCGAAGCTCGACGTGATCGATGTCGACGACGCGTTCGAGCAACTCGCCGCGGCCAGGGGAGCGGGGTCGGCAGCAGTCAGAAACAGCGTGTTGACAGGGCTTTTCGCGAACTCGACGCCGCCCGAACAGGACTTCCTGCGACGGTTGCTGACCGGTGAACTGCGGCAGGGATCGTTGGCAGGGTTGATGGTCGACGCGGTGGCGCAAGCGACGGGTCAAGACGTCGATTCGGTGCGGCGCGCGCACATGCTGACCGGATCACTATCGGAGACAGCGGTATTGGCCGCACATGGCGGCGACGAGGCGTTGCGTGGAGTGCGGCTACAGGTCGGACGCGCGATCGCACCGATGCTCGCGACTCCCGCCGACGACCTGCCGAGCGCGCTTGCCGACCTCGGCCCCGACGTCGTTGTCGACTTCAAACTCGACGGTGCACGAATTCAGGTGCACCGTAACGGCGGTGAGGTACGGGTGTTCACCCGCACGTTGCGGGACGTGACCGATAGGGTGCCCGACCTTGTCGAGGTTGTGCTCGGGTTGCCCTGTGAGACAGTCATTCTCGATGGTGAAACACTGATGCTCAGTGACGACGGCCGGCCGCGACCGTTCCAGGAGACCATGAGCCGGTTCGGGTCTGCCGCAGACGAGGCGAATCCTCAACTGCTGCAACCGTTCTTCTTCGACTGCCTGCATCTCGACGGCCGCGATCTGATCGACCTGCCGCTGTCGGAGCGACTCGCGGCACTGGATTCGGTGGGTTCGGGTCTCCGTATTCCCTCTGTGGTCGACCCCGATGTCGAAGCGGCACAAGCACAATTCGCAGCGGCCATAGCGGAAGGCCACGAAGGGGTCATGGTCAAGTCGCGCAGCGGTGTGTACGCGGCGGGCCGTCGTGGGCGGACGTGGCAGAAGGTCAAACCGGTGCACACTCTTGACCTCGTGGTACTCGCCGCCGAGTGGGGATCGGGGCGTCGACGAGGCTGGCTGTCGAATCTGCACCTGGGCGCACGCGACCCCGACGGCGGGCCGCCAATGATGGTCGGCAAGACGTTCAAGGGCCTGACCGACGAGATATTGCGTTGGCAGACGGAGGAGTTCCCCAAGTACGAGGAGTCGCGTACGGAGTGGGCGGTGTTCCTGCGTCCGGAGATAGTCGTGGAGATCGAACTCGACGGCGTGCAGCGCAGTTCAAGGTATCCGGGCGGGGTTGCCTTGCGGTTCGCCAGGGTGCTGCGGTATCGGCCCGACAAGACCGCCGCCGACGCCGACACCATCGACGCCGTGCGGGCGCTGCTGCCGTAGGGGGCGCTCGGCGGCCGAGCCACGCTTCGCTGGTCGAGCTTGTCGAGACCACCCCACCGCTGGTCGAGCTTGTCGAGACCACCCACCCCGCCGGTCGAGCCTCCACCCGCTGGTCGAGCTTGTCGAGACCACCCACCGCGCTGCCGAGCCACACACCGCTGGTGATTTCGACTCGGCTGCTCGCTCCGCTCGCGGCCGGCTCAATCAGCGGAAGGGCCCCGCGCCAGCCTCCGCTGGTCGAGCTTGTCGAGACCACTCTTCGCCGGCCGATCCCTCCCGCCGCTGGTGATTTCGACTCGGCTGCTCGCTTCGCTCGCGGCCGGCTCAATCAGCGGAAGGGCCCCGCGCCAGCCTCCGCTGGTCGAGCCTCTACCCGCTGGTCGAGCTTGTCGAGACCACCAAGCGGCCTGTGGATAGAGAATCTCGGCAGCAGATCTGTGGGCGCATAGTTGTCGGATGAGCGGCTACATGTACATCCTCGAGTGCTCTGACGGCAGCTACTACGTGGGCAGCACACGGAACGTCGAGTCCAGAGTCGAGCAGCACAACTCCGGGCAGGGGAGTCGCTACACGCGCTGCCGGCTGCCAGTTCGGCTTGTTTATCAACACGAATGCTCGACCATCGCAGAGGCGTACGCGTTGGAGAAGCGCGTCCAGAACTGGTCCCGTGGGAAACGGAAGGCTCTCATTGCTGGGGATTACGTGCTGCTGCAACAACTCTCACGCAACCGACAAGGCGGGGCGTAGGTGCTCGCAGCGGGGTGGTCTCGACAAGCTCGACCAGCGAGCGGCGACGGGCGTCAGCCGCGGTAGCCCAGGCGGCGGCTGACCGTGTCGG
>NZ_LZMO01000188.1:0-112448 GCF_001665715.1 Gordonia sp. 852002-10350_SCH5691597 | reverse complement strand
TCGATCTCATCGCGGGTCACGCCGAGGATGAACAGCACCGCATCGAGGAACGGGTGGTTGAGCGCGGCGTCGGCGACCTCACGAAGCGCGGGTTTGGCGTTGAAGGCGATCCCGAGGCCCGCGACCGAGAGCATGTCGATGTCGTTGGCCCCGTCGCCGACGCCGCGCTCAACCACCCGTTCCTCGATGCGGTGCTGTTCATCCTCGGCGTGACCCGCGATGAGATCGAGGCCGCCGACGCCGCGGACGGAACGTTGCGGCGCGTCCCGTTGCCATGACGTCCGCGGAGTCCGGCGTCGATCCCCTCGACGACGCCTATCGACGTCTCGTCGACTATGTCGGCGGCGCCGATGATCCCGACGACCCCGCCGACGTGCTCGCGATGCAGATGGTGTTGCGGATCGAGAAGTCCGACCCGCCCGACCGCACCGAGTTGCTCACCGCGGCAGCGCGGTCGGTCGCGTTGCTCTGTCTCGATGACCGATCCGGTGCAGACGGCCCGTGGTCTGAGCCGATGACGGCGTGGTGCGATGCGCGCATCCGCAAGATTGCTCGCCGTGCACGAGGGACGCATTGGCTTGCGGCACAAGAGGTGTGGGGTGTCACGGCCACTGAGGGTGACGCCCAGGCGCGGGCGTTCGTTCCCGGACGGGTCGGCGACGTCGACCGTCGTATCTCTCGTCTGCAGATCGGCGGCACCGACGTCGACGGGTCGTTGCCGTCGACGCCTGTTGGAGCGGGCGTATGTCTCTGGGTGAATCCCGACCTCGAGATGACCGTCGGCAAGCTCGCAGCGCAGGTCGGCCACGGGGCGATGCTCGCCGTCAAGCTTCTCAACGAGCCGTCGGCTCGTGCATGGCGTGACGCCGGGTGTCCACTGTCGGTGTGCCTCGCCGATCGAGATCGGTGGAAGAGACTGCTCGCCGCCGATGCTCAGCAGCGGGCCGTCGCCGTGCGCGACGCAGGTTTCACCGAGATCGCGCCCGGGTCCGTCACCGTGATTGCGGAGGTGGTCGACAAGTGAGCGAGGCGTCACGACTACCCGAGTGGGCACGTTCACTGGACCTGCAGCCCCACCCCGAGGGTGGTTGGTATCGCGAGACCTGGCGTAGCGGCGTCGAGATTCCTTGTGAAGCACTGCTTTTCGGATATGAGGGCACCCGCGTGGCTGCGACTGCGATCTACTTCGTGTTGCTTCCGGGCGAGCAGTCGTCGTGGCATACGGTGCGCGGTGCGGAGATGTGGCTCTTCCATCGCGGGGCCCCGGTGGAACTCGACCTCGGCGGTGAAGGGGAGGAGCCGAACGACGTCGAGACCGTGGTCGTCGGCCCCGACGTGGGCTCGGGGCAGCGTCCGCAAGCCCTTGTCCCGCCTGGGCATTGGCAACGCGCGCGTGCAGTCGGCGACGAGGCGTCGCTCGTCAGTTGCGTCGTCGCGCCGGGGTTCGACTTCGCGGATTTCGCGCTACTCGAACCGCGCCGTTAAGCGCGGTTCACGCCGTGGACGCCGCGTCGACGGCGTTGCCCTGGCCGTCGGGCACGCGCTTGGCGATCTCGCCGACGCCGACCGAGTACCAGCGCGCGGCCGCTCGTGGGTCCTCGTCGTAGCGTCGAAACCAGCGAGCTGCGAAGTCGGGGAGTCGCTCGTAGAGAGGATCGTGGTCGGGTGCCTGTGACCGCACGAGTCCGACGAACATCTCGATCATCTCGCGCAGCGGTACCTCGGCGTAGGTCGTGTCGTACTCCGCGTGTGTCCGATTGAACCGCCACACGGCGGCCATCGACCGTAACGTGACCCCTGCCGGGACCAGGTCGGCGAACTCGCCGCCCTCACCGACAGGTACGTGCTCACGAAAGCCGTCGCCGACGATCTTCAGCATCTCGTTCAAGTGCTTGACCACTCCCGCGATGGTCTTGAGCCGGTAGGGATAACTGTCGTGGACGGCGTCGTACACCCTCAGTGCCGAGCTCCGATGCTCCATCTCCTCGACGAAGTGCCAAATGAAGAGGGAGGAAATGCGCTCATCACCGGGTTCGAACAGCTTGTCGTCGTGGTCGAGGAACACGCGGAAGTAGGGCGTGAAGGTCGCCTCGACCACCGCGGCGTAGGCCAGACGCCAGGCGAGTGGCTTTGTCGCGAGCAACCGGTCGTAGGAGGCGACGACCTCGTCCATCGTGTGTTTGAGTCCGGGCCACCGACGGATGAGGGCTCGCAGGTGGGCCAGGTGCGCCGCCGTGTGCTGGCCCTCCTGCTTGATGTAGTCGGTTGCTTCGTCGACCATCTCCGGATCGCGCATCAGCGGCAGCGCTTCGCGTGTCGACTGCACTATCAGCTTCTCGAAGCCGGGCGCGAAGAACGACACGACGTTGCACTGCATCGCGAAGGCGGGTCGCTGTGGGTGCCAGTTGAACGGGATGTCGTCGCCGGCGAGGTCGAACTTGACTCTGCGGACCTTGAGGTCGGACATCCTGACTCCTCATCGCCTGCCGGGCCCGACTCGGCCTCGGCGTGATGAGGTTGATCATACATAGAACGACGGTGTGTATGACCAAAACGCTCGATCGATCACACCGGCTGCGTGGAGGGCTGCACCGCGGGAGCGAGGTGACCGAGCGTGCTCAGCCACACGTCGCGGTCGGGAGCGATCGACGCGACGATGAGTTCGTCGGCGTTGGCGTGCCCGGCGAACCAGTCGAGGTAGTCGCGGACCTCCGCGGGGGTGCCGACGCCCGCATAGGTCAGCATCGAGTCGATCTGCCCGCCCTGTGGCATCTCGAGGATCGCGTCGGCTTCGTCGTCGGTGAACTGCCGGCCACCGCGACCGAGGAGTGCGGTCACTCGTTGGCGCTTGGCCTGGCGGAGCTGCGCTGCAGCGACATCCGGATCGTCGTCGGCGATCACGCAGACGCCCGCGATGACATACGGTTCGGCGAGTGCCTCGGATGGCTGGAATTGGTCACGGTAGAGCGCGACGGCTTCTTCGAGTGCCTGCGGAGCGAAGTGCGACGCGAAGGCATAGGGCACTCCGAGCGCGGCAGCGAGTTGTGCACCGAACAACGACGAACCGAGGATGTAGAGCGGGACGTCGGTGCCTGCACCGGGTGTCGCGCCGACTCCTGGAATGCGCGATTCGCCGCGCAGATAGCCCTGGAGTTCGAGGACGTCGGATGGGAAGCGGTCGGCCGACGCCATGTCACGACGCAGCGCGGTGAAGGTCTGCTGGTCGCTGCCGGGGGCTCGACCGAGACCCAGATCGATGCGGCCGGGGTGTAGTTCGGCAAGGGTGCCGTACTGCTCGGCGATCGTCAGCGGCGCGTGGTTGGGGAGCATCACGCCCCCTGCGCCGAGGCGGATTGTCGAGGTGTGTGCCGCGACATGTGCGATGAGAACGGCAGGTGCCGACGACGCTATCGAGCGCATGTTGTGGTGTTCTGCGTACCAGATTCGCCGGTAGCCCCAGAGCTCGGCTTTGGTGGCCATTTCTGTTGAGGCGGCCAGGGATTGGGCGACGGTTTCGTTGCGACCGACCTGGGCGAGATCGAGGATGGAGAGATCAACGGGCATACCTAGGGCAAGGAGCGCGGCGTCGAAGGTATTCCCGTTCCGGGGCCGTTTCGGTGTGGGCGAACACGTCGACAAAAACGTCGATGCGAAGTGTCGCGTCCGGGCATCCGGGAGGCCGCGCGGTAGGGCACGATGGGACGGGTGAGTGACACTGCATCCTCGGACCCAGACCTCCTCGTCGATTTTCGTGACGTCACACTCGTGCGCGGTGGCAAGACGCTCGTCGGGCCGATCACGTGGCAGGTCGAGCTCGACGAGCGCTGGGTGATCATCGGTCCCAACGGTGCGGGCAAGACGTCGTTGTTGCGCATGGCCGCCGCCGAACTGCACCCGACGTCGGGCACCGCGTATCTGCTCAACGAGGAGCTCGGCCGAGTCGAGGTGCGCGAGTTGTCGACGCGCATCGGAGTGAGCAGTCCCGGCCTCGCGGATAGGGTTCCCGACGACGAGGTCGTCAGCGACGTCGTGATCTCGGCGGGCTATTCGGTGATCGGTCGGTGGCGCGAGGACTACGACGACGTCGATCGCGCGCAGGCCGTCGAATCGCTGGAGTCGATGGGCGCTGAACATCTCGCCGACCGGAGATTCGGCACGCTGTCGGAGGGTGAGCGGAAGCGCGTGTTGATCGCCCGCGCGTTGATGACCGACCCCGAGCTGTTGCTCCTCGACGAACCCGCAGCGGGCCTCGACCTCGGCGGTCGTGAGGAGCTCGTCGACCGGCTGTCGATTCTCGCGCAGGACCCCGACGCGCCCGCCACCGTGCTCATCACCCACCACGTCGAGGAGATTCCGCCCGGCTTCACCCACGCGATGCTGCTCTCCGAAGGCGGCGTCGTCGCGCAGGGCCTCCTCGGCGACGTGCTGACGAGCAAGAACCTCTCCGACACCTTCCGTCAGCAGATCACGCTGACCAAGGACGGCTCCCGCTTCTTCGCGCGTCGTTCGCGTCGTGCCGGATCCCATCGACGGGCCGCCGGGTAGCAGCGATAGTGTCGATTCGGTGACGCGGACCACAGGTGGTGGCCCACGTAGGAGTTGGCCATACCCGGTCGGCCCATACCGGTCAGCCCACATACCAGTCGGCACAGAGCAGGAGATCGACATGACCGATACAGACGCCGCGACAGCCCATGCGGAGACGGTCGCGCCGTTGCGCGACGCCGCGACGGTCGTGCTGGCGCGCGACGCTGACGGCGGCATCGAGGTCTTTCTGCAGCGTCGGGTCAAGCAGATGGCGTTCGCCGGTGGGATGACGGTCTTTCCCGGTGGCGGCGTCGACCCGCGTGATGCCGACGCCGATCTCGCGTGGACCGGCCCCGACGCGGCCTGGTGGGCACAGCAGTTGGGCACCACGGAAGAGCTCGCCCAGGCCCTCGTCTGTGCTGCGGTTCGCGAGACGTTCGAGGAGTGCGGTGTGCTGCTCGCGTCGCGGCCCGATGGGTCGTTCGCCGACCCGGCGACGCTGCGCGACGAACGCGGCAAGCTGGTCGACAAGACGATCTCGTTTGCCGAGTTCCTCCGCGCCCACGACCTCACGCTGCGCGCCGACCTATTGCGTCCGCTCGCGCACTGGATCACGCCGAAGAACGAGAAGCGACGTTACGACACCCGCTTCTTCCTCGCGGCCATGCCCGAGGGGCAGATTGCCGACGACGCGACGTCGGAGGCCGACGTCGCGCGGTGGGCCGGCGCGGCCGACGCTCTCGCGGCCTGGTCTGAGGGCAAGCACTTCCTCCTGCCGCCGACCTGGTCTCAGCTGACCGAGGTCGCCCGGTTCGACACCGTCGACGAGCTGCTGGCCGCCGAGCGCACGATCGAGGCGATCGAACCGGAGGTGAGCGCTGGGCATGGGCTGAGCGGCTTGAGCTTCTCCGGTTCCGACGCATACATGGCGACGCTCGCCGACCAGCCCATCCCTGACATCACGCTCTGAGGGCCCCTGCCTGAACCCGCTGCGTGCGGGTCTTCAGCGGTCGAGGTCGACGACGTCCGGGTCGTCGGTGCCGGTCCCCGCTCGATCGGTCTCTCCTCGATCGGCCTCGTCTCGGTCGGCCCACTCCAGCAGGGTGTCGATGCGGTAGGCGACGTCGTCGATCTCCGCGTGCAGGTCGCCGAGTTCGGCGAAGCGCGCGGGCATTGTCACGATGGTGAAGTCGTCGGGCGCGACGGCGTCTACCTCCGACCACAGGATCGGCGCCGAGACCGTTGCGCGCGGATTGCCTCGTACCGAGTACGCCGCGGCCATCGTGTGGTCACGCGTGTTCTGGTTGTAGTCGACGAACAGAGCGGCGGGGTCGCGGTCCTTACGCCACCATGTCGTGGTGACCTCGTCAGGTGCTCGACGCTCCACCTCGCGCGCGAAAGCCAATGCGGCGCGGCGTAATTGGTTGAAGCTCCACTCAGGTTGGATTCGTACGTAGATGTGCATGCCGCGTCCGCCGGACGTCTTGGGGAAGCCGCGCACACCGAGTTCGTCGAGCACCTCGTGCGCGACGTGCGCGACCCGCTGCACGCGATCAAAGGTGCACTCTGGCATCGGGTCGAGGTCGATGCGCCATTCATCGGGCAGCTCGGGATCCGAGCAGCGCGAGTTCCACGGATGGAACTCGACCGTCGACATCTGCACCGCCCAGATGACGCTGCCCAGTTCGGTCACACAGAGCTCGTCGGCGGTACGACCGAAGCGCGGAAAGTAGATCTCAGTGGTCTTCAGCCAGTCCGGGGCGCCCGCGGGCACGCGCTTCTGGTGGACCTTCTTGCCGTCGACCCCCTTGGGAAATCTGTGCAACATGCACGGCCGGTTGCGCAGCGCCCGCACGATGCCGTCGCCGACCGACATGTAGTAGTCGGCGAGGTCGCGTTTGGTCTCGCCGCGCTCAGAGAAGTAGATCCGGTCTGGACTCGAGAGTCGGATCGTCCGTTCACCGACGGACAGTTCGACGGGTTCGCCGGCCGACGACTTCGAGGACGGCGAAGATGCCATGAACCAACTGTATGTCGTCGGGTGTCTGCGGTGGCCCACATCACGGCTGGGCGTCGCTGGACGGTAGCCTTCGACACATGCCTGAGTTCGTGACTCTCGAGACCTCTGACGACCATCCAGGAGTGGGAACGATCCTGCTCAACCGTCCGCCGATGAACGCGCTGAACCGGCAGGTCCAGACCGAGTTGGAGGCGGCGGCGCGCGAGGCGACCGACCGTTCCGACATCAAGGCCGTCGTCGTCTACGGCGGACCCAAGGTACTGGCGGCAGGCGCCGACATCAAAGAGATGACCGACATGACGTTCGCCGAGATGTCGAAGGTGGCCGGTCGCCTGCAGCGTGCGCTCGGATCGATCTCCGAGATCCCCAAGCCGACCGTCGCCGCGATCACCGGATACGCACTCGGTGGCGGACTCGAGGTGGCGCTCGGCGCCGACCGTCGTATCGCGGGCGACAATGCCAAGCTCGGCGTGCCCGAGGCGTTGCTCGGTGTGATTCCCGGAGGCGGCGGCACTCAGCGGCTGGCGCGTCTCGTCGGCCCCGCCAAGGCCAAGGACATGATCTTCACGGGCCGCTTCGTCGGGGCGGAGGAAGCGCTGAGGATCGGTCTGGTCGACGAGGTCGTCGCACCCGACGAGGTCTACAACGCCGCACTCGCATGGGCCGGGCAGTTCCGCAACGCCGCGAGCTTGGCGCTGGCTGCAGCAAAGAAGTCGGTCGACCAGGGACTCGGCGTCGACCTGGAGACCGGTTTGAAGATCGAGGAACAGCAGTTCGCGTCGCTCTTTGCCACCGACGATCGCAAGATCGGTATGGATTCGTTCATCGCCAACGGACCGGGCAAGGCACAGTTCACCGGGAAGTGACCACGGATCTTCCTCCCGACGGCGGGTAGGGTTCAACGGCAACGTGTCGTTACCGGCGGGTAGGGACCCCGCTGTCGGCCACGGCAGTCGCGACGACACAGGGCTAGTGCGACGACACAGAACAGGGCGAAAGTAGGAGACATGACGACCACGGAGAACGAGTCGGCAACAGATCGCGTCGATCCGGCACCCAATCCGCATGCCACCGAGGAGCAGGTCAAGGCCGCGCTCGAAGACACCAAGCTCGCGCAGGTGCTCTATCACGACTGGGAAGCCGAGACCTACGACGAGAAGTGGTCGATCAGCTTCGACGAACGGTGCATCGACTACGCGCGCGGTAGGTTCGACGCCGTGGCCGCCGACGAGTCGCTGCCCTACGAGCGGGCAATGGAACTCGGCTGTGGCACAGGATTTTTCCTGCTCAACCTGATGCAGTCCGGTGTCGCGAAGAAGGGCTCGGTCACCGATCTGTCGCCGGGAATGGTCAAGGTCGCGCTGCGCAACGCGGAGAACCTCGGCCTCGACGTCGACGGCCGGGTTGCCGACGCCGAGCGGATTCCCTACGACGACAACACCTTCGACCTCGTCGTCGGTCACGCGGTGTTGCACCACATCCCCGACGTCGAGCAGGCGTTGAGTGAAGTGCTCCGTGTGCTCAAGCCGGGCGGGCGTTTTGTGTTCGCGGGCGAGCCGTCGACGATCGGCGACTTCTACGCGCGGTGGATGAGCCGGGCAACCTGGTGGGCCACCACCCACGTCACCAAGTTAGGGCCGCTCAAGGCGTGGCGTCGACCGCAGGAGGAGCTCGACGAGTCGTCGCGCGCGGCGGCGCTCGAGGCCGTTGTCGACATCCACACCTTCGATCCCGACGAGTTGGCCGACATCGCGCGTTCGGCGGGGGCCGACCGGGTCGAGACCGCGACCGAGGAGTTGGCCGCCGCGATGCTCGGCTGGCCCGTGCGTACCTTCGAGGCCGCCGTGCCGTCGGAGAAGCTCGGTTGGGGCTGGGCCGGATTCGCCTTCGGCGGGTGGAAGCGCATGACCTGGCTCGACGAGAACGTGCTGCGTAAGGTCGTGCCGCCGAAGTTCTTCTACAACGTCGTGGTGAGCGGGTACAAGCCGCGGTGATCGAGACTTCCGGCGCGGAGTGACGCTCACCGCGCATGTGCCAAGCTGTCTGTGGAACCGGCACGCGCCAGGGGAGTTGCGACTTGGGATACGAATTCACGCTCGACGATGTCGCTTTCCTTCGTGGTCGCTATGGGGAGAAGGCGCTCGAGGTGGTCTCGGGTATGGCGTTGACGCCGTCGTCGATGATCGCCGACGTCGAAGCGGCGCGACGACGCTACGCGCCTCACGACGCCGCGCTCATCGAGACCGTGCGCGATCGACGGCGAGCTGCGCGCAAACTGCGCGACGCCGATCAGTGGCTGCTCACCGACGATGCTCTCCAGCAGGCGACGCCGAGTGTGGTTGCGGCACATCGGGCTGCCGAGATCGCGCGCTGTTTCCCCGGTGCGGTGATCCACGACGTCACGTGTTCGATCGGTGGTGAGGTCGTCGAGCTCGCGTCGCAGGAGGGCATCGGTGGTGTGATCGGCAGCGACCTCGACCACGTGAGACTGTCCATGGCGCAACACAATCGGCACGTCCTCGGGCAGTTGTCCACTCCGACTGCGCTTCTCGTCGCCGATGCACTGACCCCCACCTCGACGGCCGACGTGGTGATCGCCGATCCGGCCCGACGTTCCGGCGCCGGACGGGTCTTCCGGCTCGATCAACTGACGCCGCCGCTTCCCGATGTGTTGATGACCTATGCGGGTCGCGTCGTGATTGTCAAATGTGCTCCGGGACTTGACTATCGGGCACTGCGCAATCGCTTCGGCTTCACCGGGGAAGTGCAGATCACCTCCCTTGACGGTGGTGTCCGTGAAGCCTGCCTGTGGAGCGGACCGGGGATCGTCGACCGAACACGAGCAACAGTGCTGCGTACCGGTGGCGACGCCGCGGTGGGCGGTTTCGAGGTCAGCGACGACGAGCCCGACGACGTCGACCAACACGGGCCGGTGGGTCGGTGGATCGTCGATCCCGACGGCGCCGTCGTCCGTGCCGGACTGGTGCGTCAGTACGCCGCACGGCACGCTCTGCGGCAGCTCGACCCGCAGATCGCCTACCTCACCGGCGAGCAGGTGCCGTTGGGCGAGCGAGGATTCGAGGTCATCGAGGAGGTTACGACGTCGGAGAAGGCGTTGCGGAAGACCCTCGCCGCGCACGACTGCGGCACGTTGGAGATACTCGTCCGCGGCCTTGACGTCGACCCCGACGCGTTGCGGAAGCGGTTGCGTCTCAAGGGTTCGCGGTCGCTGACGCTCGTGCTCACCCGCGTCGGCCGCAAGGGCGTCGGGTTCCTGTGCGAGGCCGGGGTCAGGGCGCGATAGTCGCGCGCAGAAAACCACACCCCTCGGGCCCTCCGCACGTACCGGTACATGCGAGCTACCCACGGGACGCGACTTTCTGCGCGGCCTCACTGCGACAGCGACCCAAAGGCTTCTCGGCGGCCGACTACGGCTGGCCCTGCGAGAGCTCGGCACCGGCGATGTACCAACCGCCCGGATCGAGGTGGATTGAGTCGCCCTCGCGATGCGAGGCCTCCGACTCGAGATGACCGGTGGTACCCAGCTCGACAGTCACATCAGCAGGTTCCTGAGCGGCGTTGAGCGCCACAGTGATCGGCTGTTCAGTGTGCACGCGGTAGACCAGTAGGCCCTGGTTCACGTCGAGTGTTTGCACGCGCGCGTGCTCGATGTCGGGGAAGCGACGTCGAAGTCCCAGCAGCCGCTGGTGGAGTCGGTAGATTGCGGGCAGCGAGGCGTCGTCGGGAGGTGTCTGCTGCAGCGGCGGACGGATCGCGTCATCGCCGCCGACGCGTTCTTCTTTCGTTCCGGTCCAACCCAATTCGTCGCCGTAGTAGATCGCCGGGGTGCCGGGCAGGGTGGCCAGGAGCACGACGGCGAGATCCGCGGAACGCTGGGCGAGGCGGGTCGCAATGCGGGTCACGTCGTGATTGCCGACGAACGTCCACGGTACGAATGTCGACAGCATCTCGTCGTGGCGTGTCAGCGCCCACTGCAGTTCGTGCATGTTGGCGTCGATGATGCTGCTCCACACGGCTTTCCACAGCTCGTACTGGGTCACCGAGTCGACGCCGCTGTCGGAGACGAATCCCGGATAGTCGCCGTGAATCACCTCTGCGAGCACATAGGTATCGGGGAATCGCTCACGCACGCGGGGTAAAACAGTGCGCCAGAAGGCAGGTGGGACCGCATAGGCCGCATCGAGACGCCACGCGTCGGCGCCTGCGTCGAGCCAGTGGCACATCACGTCGACGACCAGATCGGCTACGTCGGGATTGCGGTGATCGAGCGCGACCAGATCGTCGTGGCCTTCGAACGTCCGCACCGCGCCGTCACGTTGACGACGCGCCCAGCTCGAGCCGTCGGCAACTCGATCATGTCGGCGTGACACATGATTGAACACGCCGTCGAGCATGATCCGGATGCCACGCGACCGGCATGCGGAGACGAGTGCGTCGAAGTCGGCTTTGTCGCCAAGACGTTCGTCGATCGTGAAGTAGTCGAGGGTGTCGTAGCCGTGGGTCGCGGACTGAAAGATCGGACCGAGCGCGATCCCGTTGACTCCCAACGCGACTGCGTAATCGAGCCAGTCGATGAGTGCTGACAGCGGACGTTGGCAGGTCCGGTCGGCGCCGGTGGTGTCGGCGCCCAGAGCGCCCAGCGGGTACACGTGCCACCAGATCGACGTCGCGACCCAGTCCGGCGTGGTGGCTGTCATCAGTCGATGTTCTTCTTCGAGTCGAAGAAGAACACCTCTCCGATGTTCGTGGCCGTGGCGATCTGTCCCGACGGCGACACCGCGACGCCCGTCGCGAAGCCTTCCGCGCCGGGCATCGCCACAGTGCGCTTCGTGGCACCGTTCGACGTGTCGACCTCGACCAGCGACAGCGAATTCTTGCCCTGATCGCGTACGACGGTCCACGCGGTCTTCGATGACGTGAGAGTCGACAGGCTCACCGCGGCGAGATCCTTGCGCTGCCACACCTGCTCAGCTTTGTCGCCGCGGTCGCGAAGCAGGGTCAGCGGTGCGCCGATGACACCGGTCGGGATGATCAGGCCGTCGGGGGAGACGGTCATGGACGCGAATCCGTACCCGCCGTTGTCGTAGGTCCACTTGGTCTTGCCGGTCGCGGCGTCGAGCGCGACGATCTGACCGAGTCGGCTGAACGTGTAGAGGGTGTTGCCGTCGGCCGACAGCGTCGGTGCGCCGATCACACCGCCGGGAACGTCGGCATGCCAGACCTCGCGGACAACACGTCCGTCGTTCTGCTTCGCGTACGAGAAGCCGCGGATCTGCGACGCGATCGCGCCGGTCGGCCAGAAGTTCAGGAAGAAGCGGCTGTGCTGTTCGTCGACGGCGGGCGGCGCGGGCACGGCGCAGCGCGGGCCGTTGCTGACGCAGTCGCCGTAGCCCCAGAGCGGGTCGCCGGGGTCGGCCTCGGGTCGCAGGCGCACCTCGGGTGCGGTGAAGTCGCTGTTCTGGGTGTTGAGCATGAGGATCTGACCCTGCGTGGTCACCACGAGTACCTCGCCGGGAGCCGCGAACTTGGCCGACAGTGGCACCCCGATGACCGGCATCCGCCAGCGGATCGCGCCGCCGGCGTTGAACGCCACGAAGGTGGTCTCCTCGCCGACGTAGGGCTGATCGAACTGGTCGAGGAGGGTGGAGTTTCCCTCGATGCCCGCACGCATCCGTTTGCAGAAGTTCATACGCCCGGAGTTGGGATCGAGGGCGAACAGGTTGCAGCCGTTGGCGGTGCTCGCGGTGACGTTGACGTTCGAATGGTTCGACAGAGTGAGAGGTGCCGTCACCGGGCCGCCGGTCGGTCGGGTCCAGCTCAGGGCGAGGTCGTCGGGGATCGACGGGTAGGTGTAGTTCGAGTTCGCGCCGTTGCCGCCATAGCTCGCCCAGCCAGGACTGGCGACCGAACGTACGTCGATGTGCCCGTCGGAGCAGGCACTGAGCGCCAACACGCTGCCGAGCAGGAGCGCCAGGGGCACCAGAACCCGTCGCGGTACCCGAATCCGGCGGCCAACCTCAGCCATCCTGCTCCCGTCATGTTCGGTCTCCGGCCCTGCACCGGAACGCCAGCAGTTGAGCCTATCGTGCGACGCCCCGCCACTGGTTCGCACGGCGGTTCCGCCTCCGATTGGAGCTGCGGCGCCGCTGCCGAAGCTGCTAGTGGCGTCGATTAGGGTGAGTCGTCATGACGACGATGTGGAACGCCTCGTATCGGTCGCGGTGGCGAGCAGGTCGACGCCGCGACCCGCGACAGGCGCGCTTCCTCACCCTCGATTCGCTGCGCTGGGTGTTGCGCAACAAGGCGTACACACCCTGGTACCTGGTGCGGTACTACCGGCTCGCACGGTTCCGGATGGCCAACCCGCACATCGTGCTCAGGGGAATGCTCTTTCTCGGCCGGAACGTCGAGATTCACGCGACGCCGGAGCTCAGCAGGATGGAGATCGGGCGCTGGGTCCACATCGGTGACGGCAACTCGATCCGCTGTCACGAGGGCACCATGCGCATCGGCGACAAGACGGTCTTCGGCTGCAACAACGTGGTGAACTCCTACCTCGACCTCGAGATCGGCGGATCGGTCCTCGTCGCCGATTGGTGCTACATCTGCGACTTCGACCACAAGACCGACGACATCACGCTGCCCATCAAGGACCAGGGCATCGTGAAAGGTCCGGTCCGTATCGGTGCCGACACCTGGGTGGCCGCGAAGGTCTCTGTCCTGCGCAACACGATCGTGGGACGAGGGTGCGTGCTCGGGTCGCACGCCGTGGTCAAGGGCGTGATCCCCGACTATTCGATCGCCGTCGGCGCGCCCGCGCGAGTCGTCAAGAACCGTAAGGATGACTGGGCCTCCAACGCCGAGGAGCGCGCCGAACTCGAACGCGCACTCGCCGACATCGAACGTAAGAAGGCCCAAGCCCGCCAGGTTCCCGGCGCCTGACCCGTCCGCGTGCCCCCATCTGCGTGCCCCCTCGCCCGACTTGCGGCTCAGGGCTGCTCTGGATCGCGTTCCGGGAGTGGCCTTTCGGCGATGAACGGGCGTCCCACAGGATGGCGGACTCGACGCTTGGCGGAGAGGTGGACGCCGCTGGTGCGTTCGGCCACCTCCCGCCAAGAGAACTCAGCGGTCAATCGCGCACGGGCGCGTCGTGCCCGCGCAGCGGTCTGTACCGGATCCGACAGGCATGACCGCACAGCGGCGGTCAGGCCTGCGACATCGCCGGGCGTGAACGTCAGCCCGGTCACCGGCGCCACGACAGCCTCGCCGAGTCCGCCCGCCGTGGAAACCACGAGAGGCGCGCCGGTAGCAGCGGCCTCGAGGGCGACGATGCCGAACGGTTCGTACCGCGACGGCAGCACGATCGCGTCGCACCGATGCATCAGGTCGACGAGTTCGTCGTGGCCGACGCCGCCGAGAAAGCGCACCGCGCGCGACACCCGGTGGCGGCGAGCGGTGTCGACGAGCCAGTCGTACTGAGTGCCGTCGCCCGCAATGGCCAGCGTGGTCCCCGGATGGGTGCGTCGGATGCGGGGAAGCGCGGCGAGAAGATCCTGCACGCCCTTCTCGTATTCGAGGCGGCCGGCGAACAGCAACTCCGCGGGGCCCTGCGTGCGTGTTCGTTCGGCGTAGGGCCAGATGTCGACGTCGATGCCGTTGTGGATGATCTGGACGTCGGGCAGCCCTGGCCCGAAGAGCCTGGTCACCTCGTCACGCATCGACGCCGAACAGGCGATCAGCGCGTCGGACTCGTTGGCGAGCCACCACTCGACCGAGTGCACCTGACGGTTGGTTCGTCCGCTGACCCAGCCGCTGTGCCTGCCCGCCTCGGTGGCGTGGATCGTCGAGACGAGCGGAACGTCGAACAGTTCGGCGAGCGTGATCGCCGGGTGCGCGACGAGCCAGTCGTGGGCGTGC
Source organism: Gordonia sp. 852002-10350_SCH5691597 (assembly GCF_001665715.1). NCBI lineage: Bacteria > Bacillati > Actinomycetota > Actinomycetes > Mycobacteriales > Gordoniaceae > Gordonia > Gordonia sp. 852002-10350_SCH5691597. The sequence continues at coordinate 97,963 of NZ_LZMO01000188.1, read as the reverse complement.
ACCACCTCGGGTGTCCAGCGTGCGTCGGAATCGGCAGTGAGAATGCCAGCAGTGAGGATGCCCAGTCCGGCGCGGACGAACGCGTGCCCCATGGCGAGTGTCCACGCCATCATGTCCTGGCCGAATTCGAATTCGGGTGGATCCTCCGCGACGGCGATCACCCGCACACCCTCGACGACGGTGTCGGTGGTCGGGTGTGTCAGCGCGTCGGTACCCGACGGCCTGCGGGTCAGCACGGCGACGTCGTGTCCGATGGCCGCGAGCTCGGTGGCGAGGTGGTGTACGTGCCTGCCAAGCCCACCCACCACGACCGGCGGGTACTCCCACGAGACGAGCAGCACTCTCATGCGCGCTCGTCTTCGCGTAGTCGGCGGGCGTCGAGGTCGGCGAACAGGCCGTCGGCGAGATTCCAGTTCGCGGCGAGACGTGCCGCCTGCTCGGTGCGTCCGCGTAGCGCGGCGTCGGCGATCTCACGCGTGGCGTGTGCGTGGGTGTGGGCTCGACGCACCGCATACTCGGCAGCGGTGTCCTTGGAGACCATGAAGGGCCAGTCCGATGAGACGGTCAGCAGTGTTTCCCGGACGATCTGATCGGCAACGCGATCACGACCCGACTCCGCATCGAGAAGTTTGTCGACGGTGTCGAGTGCTGTCTCGACCACCTCGGCGTTGAGTTCGACGAGGTGCTCGACCTGCGGCCCGTTCCACACACGCCAATCCTTGCCCGAACCCCACGAGCTGTCGGTGAGGGAAACCGGTTCTCCGACAAGGCCATCGGCTCCTGCCGATGCCATCGTCCCGACCCGCACCCCGGCTTCGGGGAGGCGTCGAAGCACCTGTTCGAGCCACACGGGTCCCTCGTGCCACCAGTGTCCGAACAATTCCGTGTCGAACGCCGCGACGACCAGCGCGGGTCGGCCGATCCGCTCCGATTCCGAGATCAGGCGTGCGCGTACATGTTCGACGAAGTCGTCGACATGGCGATCGATCACGGGCGCGACGCGGGCGGGGTCGTAGGGCTTCTTATTCTGCGCCGCAACGGTTTTACCGGTCACACGCGACATCTTGAAGCCGGTCGTGTGGTCGTAGGTGTGGAAGTCGCGGTAGACAGAGTGGCCCGGATATCCCGATTTCGGTGACCACACTTGATAACTCACGGTCAGGTCGCGACCGAATGCGAGGACGTCGGAATCTCCGACGGGTCGAGCGAGCGAGGTGTCGCCGTGCAGCGCGGGGCCGTCGACCATGAAATGTCGCACGCCCGCAGCCGAATACTCGGACTCCATGCCTGGCGTGAACGCGCACTCGGGCGCCCAGATCCCTTGCGGCGCTGTACCCCACCGTGATCGAGCATCGGCAAGCCCCTCGGCGAGGGAGAATCGGCGCAACCGCGGGTCGAGCAGCGGAGCGAACGGATGGGCGAGCGGGCCACCGAGGATGTCGACGACGCTGCTGTCGGCCAGCGCTCGGATCAGCGGGCTCGCACCGTGTTGCCAGTGGCGTTCGAAGTCGCCCACTGCGCGTGCCGCACATCGGAATTCGTGCGCGGCTAGATCGCGTCGGATCGGGTCCGGATGGTCAGCGGCCGCCACCGCACGCAGTTGCCAGTCGGCGAGCCACTCGTGCATGGAGCGAAGGCAGTGCGGGTCGTCGAGTTGGGCGGCCAGCACAGGCGTGATGCCCAGAGAGAGCTGATCGGTGAATCCGTCGGCCGCCAGACGTCGGAGCATGGCGAAGACAGGAAGATACGACGCCGCCCACGACTGGTAGAGCCACTCCTCACCGACCGGCCAGCGACCGTGATTGGCCAGCCACGGCAGGTGAGAGTGCAGCACCAGGGTGAACTGGCCGGGCACGGCGTCGCCGCTGCCCTGTGGGTGCGCCGCAGTGCGGGGAGAGGAGAAAGTCATCGGGTGTGCCGGGTACTCAGGGCCGGACCGCAATGGCGAAGAGGTCGAGCGAGGCGTCGATGTCCGCGGTGGTGGCCCCGTCTTTGGCGTTGTCGGGGGAGGTTTCGACGATGACGAAGTCGTCCGCGGAGATCGCGGCGACGTCGGCGACGAGGTCGGCGGGCCAGTCCTCTCCCGCCAAGGCGCGCTCGATCTGTGCGTCGATCAGCGACCCGCCCCACTTGGCGTCCAACTCCGTCAAGCCCGCGCCGTGGTAAACGCCATGCATCACAACGGATTCGAGCCCACCATCGGTCAGTAGATCGGTGAGCTCGGCGGCGTCGAGTTCGCGCGTGTGGAACGGATTGAGCGGGGTGTCGCGGCCCGGCGAGAAGGTGATGCGATTGGGCGTCGAGATCAGGAGGCGCCCGCCGGGACGCAGCACTCGACGGCACTCGGCGATGAAGGCGGCTTGATCCCACAGATGTTCGATGACCTGGAAGTTCACCACCACGTCGACCGATTCGTCGGGAAGGGGGAGATCAACAAGGTTGCCCGCGATCATCGTCAGTTCCGGGTACCGCTTGCGGGTGTGTTCGACGGCCGACGCGTCGTAGTCGACGCAGGTGACCGTCGCGCCCGCAGCTGCAAGCATCGCGCCGCCATAGCCCTCACCGGAGCCTGCCTCGAGAACCTCTTTCCCGCTGCACGAGTCCGCGATGAACCGGTAGGCGATCTCGTGGCGGCGGAACCAGTAGTTCTCCGCCGGGATGCCGGGAACCGTACGCTCGCCGGTCAGCGCCAGTTGGGCATCGGTGTCCAATGCGTCCATGCCGGCCGCGGGTCGTGTGGCCTCGGAAGTCGTCCCTGGAGTTGCCTCAGGGGTGGCCTGCGAACCCGTGCTCACGGTCGGCAGACGGTCCGTTGTCGAGCCCTGTGCGTCGATCATCCCCATGAGACTAGTACCCGGGGCCGTCCCAAGAACGTGCCACAGTCCCTTCGTCCGCCCGCAGTCGTCACGTCCTGCCCGTGAGAACGCCGCCATAGTGTGAGGTAGGCGATGTTCTAAGGCAAAATAGGAGACGCTAAAGTGGGTGGAGACCGATGGCCTTACCCGCCGGTAAGTTGCCGAACCCGACGCAGGAGGTCGACGTAGACCCATGACAAACATTGTCGTTCTGATCAAGCAGGTTCCGGACACCTGGTCCGAGCGAAAGCTCTCCGAGACCGACTACACGCTTGATCGTGAAGCCGCTGACGCCGTGCTCGACGAGATCAACGAGCGTGCGGTCGAGGAAGCGCTGCAGATCAAGGAGGCCAACGGGGGCGAGGTCACCATCCTCACCGCAGGTCCCGAGCGCGCCACCGAAGCCATCCGCAAGGCACTTTCGATGGGTGCCGACAAGGCCATCCACATCAAGGACGATGCGCTGCACGGTTCGGACGCGGTTCAGACCGCATACGTGCTCGCCCGCGCACTCGGCACCGTCGAGGGCGTCGAGCTGGTCATCGCAGGTAACGAGGCCACCGACGGTCGCGTCGGCGCGATCCCCGCGATGATCGCCGAGTACCTCGAACTGCCGCACCTCACGCATCTTCGCAAGTTGACCGTCGAGGGCGAGTCCCTCAAGGGTGAGCGCGATACCGACGACGGCATCTACCACGTCGAGGCCGAGCTTCCCGCGATCGTCAGTGTCAACGAGAAGATCAACGAGCCGCGCTTCCCGTCCTTCAAGGGCATCATGGCCGCCAAGAAGAAGGAAGTTCAGGTCGTCGGCCTCGCCGAGATCGATGTCGAGCCTTCCGATGTGGGCCTCGAGAATGCGGGTACGACGGTCACCAGCTCGACCCCGAAGCCTCCGAAGACCGCGGGTGAGCGTGTGACCGACGAGGGCGACGGTGGCGTGAAGGTTGCCGAGTACTTGGTCAGCCAGAAGATCATCTAGGCGCCGAACGCACCGAGACCACCTCACCGGCCCGCGCGGTCAGCAGACTCGCCGCAGGCCACCAGACATCCAGGAGCAAAACAATGGCAGAAGTACTCGTTCTGGTCGAGCAGGACGCCGAGGGCGCCCTCAAGAAGGTGACCAACGAACTGATCACCGCCGCTCGTGCACTCGGTACGCCGTCGGCCGTCGTGGTCGGCGCACCCGGTGGCGCCGACGGCATCATCGACGACCTCAAGGCCGCCGGTGCCGAGAAGATCTACGTCGCCGAGTCTGACGACGCAGCCAACTACCTGATCAGCCCCAAGGTCGACGTCCTGTCGTCGGTCGCTGAGCAGGCAACGCCCGCGGGCATCCTCGTCGCGGCGAACGCCGACGGCAAGGAGATCGCAGGCCGTCTCGCCGTGCGTCTCGGCTCGGGCGTGCTCGCCGACGTCGTCGACGTCAAGGAAGGCGCTGTCGGCGTCCACTCGATCTTCGGTGGTGCGTTCACCGTTGACGCGCAGGCCAAGGGCGATACCCCCATCTTCTCCGTGCGCCCCGGTGGCGTCGAGGCCGCACCGCAGGCTGCTGCGGGCGAGCGCGTCGACGTCGAGGTCCCGGCGCAGGAGGGTGGCGTGAAGATCACCAAGGTCGAGCCGAACGTCGGTGGCGACCGTCCGGAGCTCACCGAGGCATCGATCGTCGTCTCCGGTGGTCGTGGCGTCGGAAGTGCCGAGAAGTTCTCCGTCGTCGAAGAGCTCGCCGATTCGCTCGGTGCCGCTGTCGGCGCCTCGCGTGCCGCCGTCGACTCGGGCTACTACCCGGGCCAGTTCCAGGTCGGTCAGACCGGCAAGACCGTGTCGCCGCAGCTGTACGTCGCGCTGGGCATCTCGGGCGCGATCCAGCACCGCGCAGGCATGCAGACCTCGAAGACGATCGTCGCCGTCAACAAGGATGAGGAAGCGCCGATCTTCGAGATCTCCGACTTCGGCATCGTCGGCGACCTCTTCAACGTCGCACCGCAGCTGACCGAAGAGGTCAAGAAGCGCAAGTGATCTCGACAAGCTCGATCAGCGGGTCTGCTGGTTGAGCTGCCCGCCGCTGGTTGAGCCTGTCGAAACCACCCTCAGCGATCCCCGGCCCACCTGGGTCGGGGATCGCTGCTTTTTGTTCACCAAGCGCGCCCCGACACGTCACGCGCACGTAGCAGGCCGGTCGTTGCGACTGGCTTTCATCTGGGGCATGACAGACGTACTGGACAGCCTGGGTGTTGTACACGGCCGCACCCTCGTCGACGCCGGGAGGCTGCGGATCGTTCTCACCGAGTCCGCGGAGCTGATCGACGCTGTCCAACGACTCCGTTACGACGTCTTCGCCGCAGAGCCCGGCTTCTCCGATCGCATCGGCGACCCGACAACCCGTCGCGACGCCGACCACGTCGACGAGTTCGCCGAGCACCTCGTCGCCATCGACGACGAGTACGGCGTCCTGGGCTGCGCCCGACTGCTCGCACCTCCGCGAGCCATCGCCGCGGGCGGTTGGTACTCGGCAAGCGAATTCGACCTCACCGAGATCAACCGGATAGGCGGGTCGGTCGTCGAGATGGGCCGCGCGTGCGTGGCGCCGGGCCATCGCCACGGCGCCATCACCGCGCTGCTCTGGGCCGCAGTGTTGCGATACCTCGACGATGCGGACTACCGCTACTTGATGGGCTGCGTCTCGGTTCCGCTCGGTGGTCCCGGTGACGAACAGCGAGGTTCGACGCTGCGCGGCGTCCGCGACCACGTACTCACCCGCCACCGGGCGCCGTGGCGAACCACCCCGTTGCACACCCCACTGATCGACGGTCGCATTCTCGACGAGATCGAGCCGCCGTCGACGCTCACCCTGCCGCCGCTCCTGCGTGCCTACCTACGTCTGGGCGCAACGGTCTGCGGTGAACCGGCGGTCGACGAGATCTTCGACGTCGGCGACTTCGTCACGATCATCGACCGCGAACACGCCAACACCCGCTACCTCGACAGACTTCGTGCGACAGGCGCGCGACTCGCAGTATCTCCCCGAGAGTGAGGTCCGTATGACGGCCGCAGCGATCATCAGCCCTCCGACGTCCCCCGCATCACTGCCGACCCAGACGGTGGTGTCGACCGCACATCCTGCTCCCGCCCACAATGCTTCGTCGTCCGCGACCATCAGGACCGAGAGTCACCGTCACGCGTGGTATCCGGCCAGCCCGTGCGGCGACCTCTGCCACGCCGACAACCCGTTCGCCAGGGCCAACGTGCTCGTCGTCGCGACTCGCGTGGTCCTGCTGGCGGCGTCGACCATTGTCTTCCTGCTCATGGGTTCGCTTGTCGCGGTGCTGCCGCGCCTCCTTCGTCGCGCATACATCCGCACGAGTGCGCGAACGCTGTTGTGGTCCTTGGGCGTGCGAGTGGTGATCGATGATCGTCGGCCGTTTGCGGCGAGCACCCGTGGACTCGTGGTGTCCAATCACATCTCGTATCTCGACATCCTGGCCGTCGCGGTCGTCAACCCGGCTCGGTTCGTCGCCAAATGCGACGTGATGTCGATGCCCGTCGTGTCAACGCTTGCTCGGCGACTCGGAATCATCTCGATCGACCGCGGCTCGCTGCGTACCCTGCCCGCGACCGTCGATCGGGCGGTGGCAGAACTGCAGGCCGACAACTCGGTGGCGGTGTTTCCGGAGGGCACCACATGGTGCGGACGTGCCCGCGGTGAATTTCGGCCCGCGTTCTTCCAGGCGGCGATCGACGCAGGAGTGCCCGTCATTCCGCTGCACGTCGAGTTCGAGGTCTCCGGAATGGTCACGGCCGCAGCAGGTTTCATCGGCGAAGATTCGCCTGCCGACACGCTTCGACGTGTGCTGCGCACCCGCGGCCTCGCGGTGCGAATCCGAGTGCATGAGTCGCAACTTCCCGGGACGGACCGTCGTGAACTCGCCCAGCGCTGCGCCGAACTTGTCGGTGGGGTGCCTGCACACGCTCATCCGTAGGCGATCGGAACAGCTGATTCGCATCGGTGACCGCGGACACACCTGATCGCTCGATCCGATACGGTGAGAAAAACCGCGCCGATCCGTACGGTGCGCCTGGCCGTCGGGAGATTTCGTGACCGCGAGTTCGCAGACAGACACCGAGAACGACGCGCGTCGCGAGGCCGCACGGACGCGCTTCGGTGAGCTGCGTGCCAGTCGGGGCGCTGTCGCCGACGCCGACCTCGACGCGGTCTGGGCCGACCTCGACACCATCAGACCTGCCGACATGCTCGGGAGTTGGCGCGGTGGCGAGTTCGTCACGGGGCATGCGATGAACGGGCTGCTGACCAAGATCGGTTGGTACGGCAAGAATTTCATCTCGCTCAGCGAGGTGCAGCCGCTGGTGTGCCGCAACGAAACGGGAGAGCTGTACTCCAACACCAGCGTCGGCAAGGGTGAGGCGTCGTTGTGGGCCATCGAATTCCGCGGCGAGGTCACGGCGTCGATGGTCTACGACGGCCAGCCCGTGATCGACCACTTCAAGCGCGTCGACGACACCACGGTGATGGGCATCATAAACGGCACCGGCGGACTCATCGGTGGCCGCCATTTCTACTTCTACCTCGAACGTGACTGAGTCCTGAGCGTCGACGCTCCCACCTCATCGGCCCCTACATCTGCGTCGCAACCGTCCGCGTCAAGAAGTCGGCAAGTGATCGCCAAGCGTGTCATCGCACTCTGTCGTCGTCCCTGAAGGATCGACACGAAGGCAGAAGCCATGGCGCAGACCCGACGCACCCGCACGCCACACATTCGCACATCACACACCCACGCGGCGCACCCAACGCCGGCAGCGCACCGGCCGGACGACGTCGGAAAGCAGAGATGGACCCCGGTTCAGCGCGTGACACTCGCCGTGGTGTGCGTGGCAACCGCGATGCTCATGCTCGACATCGCAGTGGTCAACACAGCGCTACCCGCGATGGCACGCGAATTCGACGCGGGGATGACCTCGCTCAAATGGGTGATCGACGGATACACACTCGCGTTGGCGACGATCGTTCTCAGTGCTGGCGCATGGGCTGACCGCATCGGCCGACGTCGCGTCTTCGTCGTCGGCGCCGTGGTGTTCACCATCGGGTCCGCGGTCTGTGCGGCTGCGGGTGACATCCTCACCTTGAACGCCGCACGCGTCGGCCAGGGGATGGGCGCCGCGCTGCTGTTCGCCTCCTCACTCGCGTTGCTGGCGAACGCATTTCCCGGGAAAGAGGAACGCGCCAAGGCACTGGCGGCCTACGGGGCGACCATCGGGGCGTCGTTCGCTGTCGGACCGCTGCTCGGCGGTGTCCTCACCGACTGGATCGACTGGCGCGCAATCTTCGTCGTCAACATTCCGCTGGGTATCGCCATGATCTACGCGACACGCTGGATCGATGAGTCGGCGAGCAGCAGGCCGCGACGGGGTGACGTGTGGGGTCAGCTGAATGTCGTTCTCGCGCTGGGTGCATTGACCTATGGACTCGTCGAGGCCAACTCGCGCGGGTGGGTGGATGCGGTAACGCTGAGCGCATTCGGCGTCGCCGGGATCGCGTTCGTCACATTCCTCGTTGTCGAATCCGTTGTCGCGCAACCTATGCTGCCGCTGCGCATGTTCACCAACCCTGCCTTTGCGGGAGCTCAGGTCGCAACGTTCGCGATCAGTGCGTCGATGTTCGCCGTGTTCGTGTACGTGACCATCTATCTGCAGGGCGTGCTCGGGATGTCGGCGATCGCCGCGGGCCTCGTGTATCTGCCGGGGACGATCGTCATGCTCGTCGTCGCGGGTCTCACCGATCGCGTCGTCGGACGCGTCGCGCCCTGGGTGCTGCTATCGACTGCCCAGTTCGCGGTGGCGGCGGGACTGGTCTGGATGACGTGCGCAGGCGAGCACAGCAGTGGCTGGATCATGGTGCCCGGCTTCCTCGTCGCCTGCGTCGGTGCGGGTGTGTTCAACCCCGTGATGAGCGGTGTTGTGTTGGCCGAGGCCGCGCACGACGACGCGGGTCTTGCCGCCGGTGTCAACGATGTCTTCCGTCAGTCGGGAATCGCGCTCGGCGTGGCAGCACTGGGTGCGGTGTTTCCTGCCGTCTCCGTCTTGCATGGCGGACAGCCCGGCGACTACGTCGACGCGCTTGGCCGTGCGTTGTGGATCAGCGCCGCGATCGCAGTGCTCGGTGCGCTCGTGGTGATCATGGCAATGAGGTCGGCACGCGCGAGCGTCGATGCTGTCGGGCCGGTCGCTCCGACGCGGACAGCCCACATCGTCGCGATGCCGGTCGTACACTCGGAATCGCCGTTTTTCCGACATTCCGGTCCACAGGTGTGAGGGGAGAGATGCGGGAGTATCTGATCCTCGGTCCCCTCGAGGTGCGTCGCGCGGGCGAGACAGTCGATCTGGGATCGCCCAAGCAGCGAATCGTCCTGGGCTCGTTGATCCTTGCGCGTGGCGCGGTGGTGTCGGTCGATCGGCTGATCGACTCGGTCTGGGGTACGCACCCGCCGCCCGCCGCAACGACGAGCCTGCAGGCCTACATCTCCAATCTGCGGCGCGCGCTACGCGGCGAGTCCGGTGGGCCGTCGCCCATCGAGCGGGTCAATCCCGGATATCGACTGACCATCGCCGACGACTCCGTCGACCTTGTCGAGTACCTTGCGCTCGCGCGCAGGATTCGCGACGAGGTCGACGCCGCCCGTTGGCATCATGCACTGCAACTCTGCGAACAAGCACGCAGGTTGTGGCGTGGACCCTTGTTGGCAGACATGGCGGACGAGAAGTGGGTTGGCCCCGATTCCGTTGCGGCGTCCGAGACGCGACTGTCCGTCACGGAGGCGTACATCACGACGCTGCTCGCGCACGGCGACACCGGTCAGGCGCTCACCGAGACGTCGACGTTGCGCACGCTCGATCCGCTCCGCGATCGTGCTGCCTGGCTGCACATGATGGCGCTCTACCGTGCGGGCCGCGGCGCTGATGCGCTCGCCGTGTACACAGAGCATGTTCGACGACTCGACGACGAACTCGGCCTCGACCCGAGCAACGAACTGCGCGAGTTGCAGGGCGCGATTCTGCGCCACGATCCCGAAATCGCAGCCTGGCCGCGAGCACCCCGCTGGTCGGGGGCCGGCCCGGCGCCGTCACCGGCCGGCGGGCCGGACGCCGACAATCCTCATGCGGAAGGTCCTCGCGCGGAAAGTCCTCGTGCGGAAAGTGCCGATACTGCGCATGCCGGCGTCCAAGGCGCATACGTCGCGCCGGAGGTCGTCACTGCCCGAAGCGGTCCGGCAGCCGGCCCGGACGGCGCACTTGTCGGGCGTGATGCGCAGCGGCGCACGCTGGCAGAGCTCTTCGTCGACGATCGGGGTCCGGTCACGCGGTGGCTGGCCCTGTCGGGTGCGGCAGGGATCGGCAAGACCAGGCTCGCCGAGGAGGCAGCTCGGATGGCGTCGGCCAACGGCGACGTCGTCGTGTGGGTGAGATGTCCTGACTCACAAGGCATTCCGGCATGGTGGCCAATGCGTCAACTCTGCCGCGAACTGAATGCCGACGCCGACTCCGTGTTATCGGTTCCACCGGGAGTCGACGCCGACGCCGCGCGGTTCGCCGTCTACGAACGGGTGCAGGGCCTCCTCGAGTCACGCGCTGCGGCGCGACCGGTCACCGTCATCGTCGACGACGCGCAGTGGGCCGATCCCATGTCGATCGACCTGCTGATCTACCTGACCACGGCGCTGCAACGGGTGCCGGTACGGGTCCTCGTCACGGTGCGCGACGAGGAGGGTGGGCCTGCGATCGCTCGCCTGCGCTCGGCGATGGTGCGGGCAGGGGGTCGTGTCGTCGACGTTCCCGCATTGACGCGTCACGAGGTCACCGCATTGGTGCGGGAGATATCCGACGTCGAGCTCTCGCCGGGCGAGCTCGACGAACTCGTCGCCCGTACCGGCGGTAACCCGCTCTTCGTCGCGGAGTATGCGCGGCTCCCGGATTCGCAACGCGGAGAAGTCGTTCCGGCCGCCGTTCGTTCGGTACTCGATCGACGGCTCGCCTCGCTCGACCCCGCGACGCGTGAGGTGGTCGGCTATGCCGCGGTCATCGGCGACGACATAGACGTCCCGCTCCTCGCGCACGTGATGGACCGTGATGTCGACGAGGTCGCCGACTGCATCGACGATGCGGTCGACGAGCGGATCGTGGTGACCGGCGTGGGCCACGGACGCACCGTGTTCGCGCACGCGCTGCTGCGCGGGGAGGCGATGGCGGGCATCAAAACGTTGCGACGCTGCAGAATTCACCTGCGCACGGCCGAAGTGCTTGCGTCGGCGACGGATTCGGCGTCGTCGGCGCGGCGGGCAGGTCACCTCCTGCAAGCCCTGCCATTGGCCGAGGTGGTCGACGTGGTGGAGGCGTGTCGTCGGGTCGCCGCCGACGCGACGTCACGATGGGATTCGGTCAGCGCCGCCTACTGGCTCGATGCCGCACTGCGCACCTATGAGTCCTCCGAGAGCGCTGCCGCCGACGTCGCCATGCGCGATGCTCTGCTCGTCGACCTCCTCGACGCGCATCTGCGTGCCGGAAACGTCGCGACGGTGCTCGAGATGGTGGCGCAACGACTGAGCGATGCGATGCGTTCGGGTAGTCCGCAAACGGCTGGACGGCTGGCCGCCACGCTGATCAGGTCCGGCGGGGGATGGCCGTGGGTTGCGCCGGGAACCGAGACCGGCCCGCTCCAGGACCTATTGGCGACCGCAGGCGAGTTCACCGACGGCGACGCGGCGAGCAGCGCACGGGTATTGGGCGCGTTGGCCATCGGCACCTGCTACAACCGTGACGCCGCGATCCCGGCGACACTTCTCGCCCGCGCGGAGGCGCTCGCGCACGAGCTCGGTGATTCCGACGTGCTCGCCGACGTCATGGTCGCGCGCTTGCTGACATATTCCGGCGTCGCAGAACGGGCGCAGGAGTCGGTCGCACTCGGTATCGCCATTCGTGAGCTGCCGCATACGTTCTCGGCGCTCGACGAGGTGATCGTCGACTCGGTGCTGTCGATGGCGACGATGACACTCGGCGACCTCGACGCCACCGAACGGCACCTACGGCGCGGGATCGTCGGCAGCGAACGGATGCGTCTACCGATACTGCGCGCACAACTGCGGTGGATGGAGGCCGCCGTCGCGGTCTGGCACGGTCAATTCGACCGTGCGCGTAAGCATTTCGAGACCGCCTATGCGGTCCACCAGCAGACGCAACTCTACGTCGCCGGAAGTGGAGCGCTTGCGATGATGGCGATGGCAACGCAGGAGGGGATGTTCGAGCAGATCGTCGACGACGTCCTGGGAATCGATGGAAACGACCGGCTCCAGTGGGTGCGCTCGGTGATGTCCGGTGCCTCGGGTAGTTCCGTTGCGACACTTCTGGCCTCGGGTGTCGCCACCGTTGCGGGTGTGCACGGAGACGCCGACCTCGCGATCGACATGATCGACGCCTGGTTGGGTGAGCGGGAACCGATGATGTGGACGTCGCTCGCGCAGGCGGTCATCCTTGCCGGCGTTGTTGTCGAACTCGAGTTGACCGATCGCGCTGAGCTCTTCATCGACTATCTCAGTCGATTCACGCGGTGCATCGCCACCGTCGGGCAGGTCGGATGCATCGGCCCGGTCGATCTGGCGCTCGCGGAGCTGTACTTCTTGATCGGTGACGACGACGCCGCCATCGAGGCGCTCGACCGCGCACGAGAATTGTCCGAGACCCAGGCCAGTACGCCAGGGGTCCTGCGGTGTCGGATGGCCGCGGCATCCCGCGCCCCGGCAGGAGCGCGGCGTGACCGTGAGCTTGCCGATATCTCCGCGCTTGCTGCTGCTGCGGGCATGAGCGCACTCGCTTCGGCGGCGACCGCTTCGCGCACTGTCTGACCTGCACGAATTGATGTGCGCGGAACGACGGACATCGGCTGGCGTGCACTCCAAGAAGACCGCAAGATCATCCCAAGGGTGTGCCGACATCGTGTGAGTGCGGCCGGACCAGCCGGTCGCCACGTGCACATTCGAGGAGCATCGTCATGACACAGACACCGACCGGGATCGACCAAGCCGACATCGCGGGTTTGCGCGCCAGGATTCGCGGAAATGTCTTCCGTCCGACCGAGGAGGGCTACGCGACCGTGAGCTTCAACGCCTCGGTGTCGCGGCGCCCGTGGGCGGTCGTCGACGCGGCAGGCAGCGACGATGTCGCCGCGGCAGTCGCGTTCGCTGCAGCAAACGACATGACGGTTGCCGTCCATGCCACCGGACACGGCGCGACGCCGACCGACGGACGGTCGTTGTTGGTCCGGACCGGTGCGCTCGACACGTGTGAGATCGATCCAGCAACGCGGACAGCACGGGTCGGTGCAGGCGTCCGCTGGCAGCGGGTCATCGAGACGGCAGCGCAATTCGGACTCGCGCCGCTGTGCGGATCGGCGCCTGACGTTGGCGTAGCGGGATTTTTGTCCGGCGGTGGTATCGGGCCGCTCGTCCGGTCGGTCGGGGTGTCGTCGGATTATGTCCGCGCCATCGAGATGGTCACCGGTGACGGGCTTGTCCGGCGGGTCAGCGCCGATGCAGATCCCGATCTGTTCTGGGGTTGCCGCGGCGGGAAGGCCACGCTCGGCATCGTCACCGAGTTGGAGATCGACTTGCTGCCGATCGCGGAATTCTATGGCGGCGCAGTCTATTTCGACGGCGCTGACGTGCCGTCGGTACTCACGGCATGGCAACGGTGGACACAGGATCTTCCTCGCGAGGCGTCGACGTCGATCGCGCTGTTGCGGCTGCCCGACATGCCGGGGGTTCCGCCGATGCTCGCGGGCAAGGTCACCGTCGCCGTGCGCTACGCCAGCGTCGCCGACGCCGAGACCGCGGCGTCGACCTTCGCGCCGATGCGCGCGGTGGCGACCCCGATTCTCGACGCGGTGGGCACGATGCCCTACGCCGCCGTCGGCATGATCCATGCCGACCCCACCGACCCGATGCCTGCGTACGAGAACGGCATGCTGCTGTCGGGGTTGCCTGACGACGCGGTGCGCACGCTCCTCGACCACGCAGGACCCGAGGTCGCTTCGCCGCTACTGCTGGTGGAACTGAGGCTGCTCGGAGGGGCGTTCGCCGAGCAACGCGGACCCGACAGTGCGGTCTGCCACCGCGACGCCGCGCTCAATCTGCACGTCGTCGGGGTCCTGGTGCCACCGATCGCCGACACCGTGCCCGGGCACGCCGACCGGCTGATCGGCGACATGTCGGCGTGGGCGACCGGAGGACGACTTCCCAACTTCACCGCCAGCGCCGACCCCGAGCGTATCCGGTCCTGCTACGACGAGGAGACGGCGGCCTGGCTGGCGGCGCTGGCGCTGCAGCACGACCCCGGTGGCGTGCTCGCTGTGGGCCAAGTGGTCCGCTGATACCCGGTCCGGTGTAACCCGACTCCGCACGACGGAATTGGTCCCGGGTGTTCGCGCGTTTATCCTGGGGTGCGTATGTCCATGTCATCCCGCGCCCCGGTCTACCTCGACAATGCCGCGACGACAGCTCTGCTGCCGGAGGCACTCGAGGCGATGACCGCCTGCTACCTGCAGCCGGGTAACGCGTCGTCGCTGCACGGTTCGGGTCGTCGTGCCCGGCGTCACCTCGAGGAAGCCCGCGAGACCGTTGCGTCGGCACTCGGCGCGCGGCCGTCGGAAGTGATCTTCACCAGCGGCGGCACCGAGGCCGACAACCTGGCGATCAAGGGCATCTACTGGGCACGCAGGCGTGGAGACGCGCAGCGTCGTCGACTCATGGTGTCCGCCGTCGAGCATCACGCCGTGCTCGACGCCGCGCAGTGGTTGGCCGACAACGACGACGCCGAACTCGTCGTGATCCCGGTCGACGCCGACGGTGCGGTGTCGGTCGCGCACGTGCGTGCCGAACTCGAGCAGCACGCAGCGCAGACGGCACTGATCTCGGTGATGTGGGCCAACAACGAAGTCGGGACGATCCAGCCGGTGAGCGAGATCGCGGCGCTGGGTATCGAGTTCGGCGTTCCCGTCCATTCCGACGCCGTGCAGGCCGCCGGTCACATCCCCGTCGACTTCGCGGGCAGCAGGCTCTCGGCGATGAGTATTGCCGGGCACAAGTTCGGTGGACCGTACGGATGCGGCGCGCTGCTTCTCGGCCGCGACGTCGAGTGTGTTCCGTTGCTCCACGGCGGCGGTCACGAGCGGGATCTGCGATCGGGCACCCAGGACGTACCGGGGATCGTCGGATTGGCTGCCGCGCTGCGACGGTCGGTCGACACACTCGACGAGACGCTGCCGCAGGTGGCAGCGATGCGGGATCGCCTGTTCGACGTGCTGCTCTCGATCGACGGAGCGACCGCCAACGGGCCTCGCGACGATCGCCGACTGCCCGGCAACGTGCACGTGTCGTTCGCGGGCTGCGAAGGGGATTCGCTGCTGATGCTGCTCGACGCCAACGGTGTCGAGTGCTCGACGGGTTCGGCGTGTACCGCAGGCGTCGCCCAAGCCAGCCACGTGTTGCTGGCGATGGGGGTCAGCATGGCCGACGCGCGCGGGTCGCTGCGCTTCTCGCTCTCTCATCGCACCACCGACGCCGACATCGAGTCGGTCGCCGAGATCATCGGCGAGGTCGTCGACCGCGCCCGCGTCGCCGGTTTGGTCTCCACTCCCGCGGGGAAGGGGAACTGATGCGCGTACTGGCAGCCATGAGCGGAGGAGTCGATTCGGCCGTTGCGGCGGCACGTGCGGTCGACGCGGGTCACGAGGTGGTCGGCGTGCATCTCGCGTTGTCGACTGCACCCGGAGCGCTGCGCACCGGCTCGCGCGGATGTTGTTCGCGCGAAGACGCCGACGATGCGCGACGCGCCGCGGACGTCCTCGGCATCCCGTTCTACGTCTGGGACTTCGCGGAGAAGTTCAAAGACGACGTGATCGACGAATTCGTCGAGGCCTACGCCGCCGGGCAAACACCCAATCCGTGCCTGACATGCAACGAGAAGATCAAGTTCTCCGCACTCGCCGAGAAGGCGGTCGCGCTCGGTTTCGACGCCCTCGCGACCGGCCACTACGCACGACTCGCCGACGGTGAGCTGCGTCGTGCCGTCGACGATGACAAAGACCAGTCGTACGTGCTGGCGGTTCTGACCCAGCAGCAGTTGTCGCGGGCCATGTTCCCGGTCGGCGACACCTCCAAGCCGCAGATCCGCGACGAGGCGGCCCGACGCGGCCTGTCGGTCGCGTCGAAGCCGGACTCACACGACATCTGCTTCATCCCGACCGGCGACACCCGAGCGTTCCTCGGTGCACGTATCGGTGTGCGTCCCGGTGCCGTCGTCGACGCCGACTCGGGCGAACGCCTCGCCGACCACGAGGGCGTACACGGCTTCACCATCGGCCAGCGCAAGGGACTCGGGATCGAGGCGCCCGCCGCCGACGGGCGTCCGCGCTACGTCACCGACATCGACCCCGAATCGGGCACCGTGACCGTCGGGGCCGCAGAGAACCTGCAGGTCTGGTCGATCAGCGCCACCAAGGCCGTGTGGACGTCCGGACAGGTTCCGAGCGGCCCGATCGAGTGCATCGTGCAGGTGCGCGCGCACGGCGGGCTCGCGCAGGCGGTCGCGACGCCGGTCACCGGCGACGACGGACGCCCCGGAATCGACATCGAGTTGCGCGAGCCGCTGACCGGCGTCGCACGTGGCCAGGCGGCCGTGCTGTACCTGCCCGACGCCGAGCGAGGCGATCTCGTCGTCGGCTCGGGTCGTATCGCGGGCACCTCGCACATGCGTCGCAGCGACGCGGCCGTCGCGGGTGCGTCGTCGAGTGGGCACTGACCGGTGATGTGATGACGTCGCTGCCGACGGGTGTCGGTACGGGTGTCGGCTCCATGCCGGGCACCGATCCGACAGAGGCCGCGGCGATCGTGGGCGGCGAACTCGACTTCACCTACCTCGCCGAGTTGCCCGCGCGCGGGATCGGAGCCGATATGGTCGGCCGGATGGGCACCCTGCTCGTCGACATGCCGATCGATGCCGGACCGTGGGGCTATCGTCTCGCGGCACGACCCTCGGCCGTCACCCGAGCGGCGTCGGACTATCTGAGATTCGACCTCGACGCACTCGAAGAACTGTGGGACACAGCGGGATTCATCGGTACCGGGCGGAATGTAAAGGTGGCGGTGTGCGGGCCGTTCACCTTCTCCGCCTCGGTCGAGCTGCCCAACGGACACAAGGTGCTCCGCGACGTGGGCGCGTGGCATGACGTCGTCGAATCGACGGCCGAGGGGCTGCGTGAGCACGCTGCGGAGGTTGCCCGACGCCTGGGCGCGCAGGTGACGGTGCAACTCGACGAACCTCTGATCGGCGCCGTCCTCGACGGCACGGTGACTCCGCTGACCCGCCTCGATCCGATCCGCGCGATCCCGCTTCCCGAGGTCGTGGACGCGCTCGCGGGCATCGTCGAACAGGTGGGTAGACCGGCGATCGTGCACAACTGCGGTGCGCCACGCTGGGATGTGATCGGACGATTGCGCGGCGTCGGACATTCGGTGATTCTCGACTCCGCGATCTCCTCGGGGCCCGACGTGCTCGACACCGAGACCCTCGACGGAATCGGAGCCTTGATCGAACGTGGGGATGTCCTCGTCTCGGGCGTGGTGTCGGCACAGCGGGCTGACCCACGCGCCCGAGCCGAAACGGTCGCCAGCGGGTTGGCCGCGATCACCGATCGCATCGGATTGGATCGAAAAGTGCTGTCCGACAACGTGATCGCGACTCCGACGTGCGGTCTGGCCGGGGCCTCGCCTGCGTGGGCGCGCGCAGCCCTGGGCATCTGCGCACGCGCCGGTGAGCTGCTTTCGGAGGACCCGCAGGCGCTGTGACGGCTGCGTGAAGGCTGGCGTCGGCCAGGAACTCTTAATTGTGTGTCGGTTCGAAAGATGTGGGTGCTGCAGCACACACATCCTCGGATTCGACACACATGCATGCGTCTCGGCGGGTCGGTCGCTCAGTCCGGCAGAGCCGTCGACGCCTCAGAGCGGCGGAAGCTTGGCCAACGACTTCTTCGGGGCCACGTGGCGGTAGCTCGCGTCGAGAAGCTCGGCGACCTCGTCCCAGTCGGTCTTCTTGTCGAGAAGTAGTCCGAGCCAGCCGTACACGCCGACGTACGCGGGTAGGAAGAACCGCGGATCGTCGACGAGGGCGGCGCGTTCGGCGTCGTCGGGGATGAACAGCACCGACTGGTCGTGACGCTCGCCGCCCTTGACGCTGCCGCCGTACGTGCCGAACATCTTCCCGCAGCGAAACGTCGGTCGGCCGTGTGCGACGACCTCGGTGGCGTCGGGTAGCGCGAGTGCGATGGTGCGTACTCGGCCGAGCAGCGGATCGGCATCGTCGAACGCGATTGGGTGCGGCATAGGTCGACGATAAGGGGCGGTAGCCGAGCGGGAGGGCGTGTCGGTGCCCTTCGATAGTCTTTGAGGGTGGCACAAGACGTCGGAACCACGGATCACACGACGAGGGATCCCAGCGCGGACCTGCGTGAGCAATGGTCGAAGCTCGCTGAAGAGATACGCGACCACCAGTTCCGCTATTACGTCAAGGATGCGCCGATCATCTCCGACGGCGAGTTCGACCATCTCCTGCGTCGACTGCAGGAACTCGAGGACACGCATCCCGAGCTCGCAACGCCCGATTCACCGACCAAGCTGGTCGGTGGGGGATTCTCCACGGCGTTCACCCCGGTCGACCACCTCGAACGGATGCTGTCACTCGACAACGTCTTCGACGGCGACGAGATGCGCACGTGGGTCTCGCGGGTCGAAGAGGAGGTCGGTGTCGGCACCGAGTACCTCTGCGAACTCAAGATCGACGGCGTCGCGCTCGCGCTGGTCTACATCGACGGCGTACTCGACCACGCCGTCACCCGCGGCGATGGACGCACCGGCGAGGACGTCACGCTCAACGCCCGCACCATCGAAGACGTCCCGGCGCGGCTGACCGCAACCGACGAGTACCCGATCCCGCACATTCTCGAGGTCCGCGGTGAGGTGTTCTTCCGCGTCGAGGATTTCGAGGCGCTCAACGCATCGCTCGTCGACGACGGCAAAGCCCCCTTCGCCAACCCTCGCAACTCCGCGGCGGGGTCGCTGCGGCAGAAGAACCCACAGATCACAGCCAGACGTCGGCTCAGGATGATCTGTCACGGGCTCGGCCACACCGAGGGCTGGAAACCGAAGTCCCTGCACGACGCCTACCTCGCCATCGGGGCGTGGGGGCTGCCGGTGTCGACTCACACGACCAAGGTGTCGGGAGCCGACGCGATCCTCGACCGTATCGCCTACTGGGGCGAGCACCGACACGACGTCGAGCACGAGATCGACGGCATCGTCGTCAAGGTCGACGACTTCGCGAAGCAACGTCGGCTCGGCTCCACCTCGCGCGCACCCCGCTGGGCGATCGCGTACAAGTACCCGCCCGAGGAGGCCACCACCAAGTTGCTCGACATCAAGGTCGGTGTCGGCCGAACGGGTCGCGTCACGCCGTTCGCTTTCATGGAACCGGTGCTTGTCGCAGGCTCGACGGTTTCGCGTGCCACGTTGCACAACGAGTCGGAGGTCCGCCGGAAGGGTGTGTTGATCGGCGACACGGTCACCATCCGCAAGGCGGGCGACGTGATCCCCGAGGTGCTCGGTCCGGTCGTCGAGCTGCGCGACGGTAGCGAGCGCGCATTCGTGATGCCGGAGCGCTGTCCGGAGTGCGGTTCCACGCTGCGGCCCGAAAAAGACAGCGACGCCGACATCCGTTGTCCCAACGCGAAATCCTGTCCCGCGCAGCTGCGCGAGCGGCTGTTCCACCTCGCGGGCCGCGGCGCGTTCGACATCGAGGCGCTCGGGTACGAGGCAGCGACCGCACTGTTGAGCTCGGGGGTCATCGTCAACGAGGGCGACCTTTTCTCACTGACCGCCGATGATCTCGCCAAGGTCGACCTGTTCACCACCAAGGACGGCAAGCTCTCGGCTAACGGCAAGCGGCTGCTCGTCAATCTGCAACGCGCCAAGGATGTTCCGCTCTGGCGGGTGCTCGTCGCGCTGTCGATCCGTCACGTCGGCCCCACTGCGGCGCGTTCTCTCGCAACCGCATTCGGCTCGCTACAGGCGATCGAAGACGCGACGCCCGAGCAACTCGCCGACGTCGAGGGACTCGGCGGAACCCTCGCGCAGAGCATTCACGACTGGTTCGCCGTCGACTGGCACCGCGAGATCGTCGAGAAGTGGCGTGCCGCAGGGGTTTCCATGGAAGACGAGCGCGACGAGTCCATCGTGCGCACACTCGAGGGCAAGACCGTCGTGGTGACCGGTTCGCTTCAGGACTTCTCCCGCGACGGCGCCAAGGAGGCCATCTTGGCGCGTGGAGGCAAGGCGTCGGGGTCGGTATCGAAGAAGACCGACTACGTCGTCGTCGGGGACTCGCCGGGAAGCAAGGCGGCGAAGGCTGAGCAACTCGGTGTGCCGGTGCTCGACGAGGACGAGTTCACACATCTCCTGGAGACGGGGGAGCCCCCTGCGCGTGCTGTCGAATCGTCTACCCCGAGTGCTGAGGAATCGAGCTGAGCACGGCGTCGCGGAACTCGGATACCGTGTGGGGCAACCACAGAGCCTGTACCGGGGTCAGCGGCGGACTGTCGAAGTCCCGCACGACGATGCGGCCCCCGTGCGTCGTTCCCGGCGGGTCGGTGACGAAAGCGACGGCGTCGTTGTCGACGAGGACGGCGGTCGCCGGTGGCGCCCCTTGGATACGACACACGCGCAGGCGCGGCTCGACGCCGCCGCGTCGTAGGTGGGCGACGAGGAAGTCGGTGTAGAACGAGCGTCGTTCCGGCGCCCAGACGATGATCGGTACATTCGCGAGGTCGCGAACCCGAATCGGGTCGTGGTCGGCGAGGCGATGGTGGGCGGGTATGGCCAACCGCAACGGGTGATAGGTGACGATCGACGACGTCAGTTGTGGTGGCGGCTCCACGCCACGTCGCAGCACGAGGTCGAGTTCGCCGGCGAGAAGGCCGTCCCTGAAGTGTCGGGGAAACGTCTGGGCGAAGGTCACCGAGACCTCGGGGTGCAACCGGAGCGCTGGTTCGACGAGCGAGAACGCTTCGTCGTTCGACAGTGCGGGTGAGTGTCCGATGACGAACGCCTCGGCCGTGCCCGCGGCACGGCGTTGAACCGACCGTGCCAACTCGCGCGCGCCCGCGAGGAGAGGTAGGGCGCCCTCCAGCAGGGCTTCGCCGGCGCTCGTCAGTACCAATCTGCGGCCGGAGCGGTCGAAGAGCGGCACACCGACCTCGCGTTCGAGCTGTCGAAGCGCAGTCGAGAGCGCCTGTTGTGTGAGGAACATCTGCTCCGCGGCGGCGGAGAGTGTGCCTGCCTGGGCCACAGCGACGAACTGCTCGAGGCGTCGGGTGTCGAGTGCTGGCGAGTCTCCGGCTTCCCTCATGCACAAATCCTACTTGAGGAAGGTCCATTTGGTTTCGATTGAATTTGATTATTTATGTTCCTAACGTCGATGGTGTTCGTCCGGGACCGACCGTGCGCGACGTGGTCGGCCCGGCGACAGACGCAGACAGGATACGAAAAGAACGGAACCACATGACTCAGACACAGGATCTGTCAGCGACCACCACCCGTAAGCTCGACGGAAAGAGTGCTGTCGTTGCGGCGGGTGCCAAGAATCTCGGCGGGCTCGTCTCGCGCAACCTCGCCGCGCTCGGCGCGAACGTCGCGGTCCACTACAACAGCGACTCGAGCCGATCCGATGCCGAGAAGACCGCTGCCGCGGTGGAGGAGCAGGGTGCCAAGGTTGTCATCGTGCAAGGCGATCTCACCGTGCCGGCGAACGTGACCGCGCTCTTCGACGCGGCTGTCGACGCGTTCGGTGGTGTCGATATCGCGGTGAACACCGTCGGCAAGGTACTGCGTAAGCCGATCGTGGAAACCATTGAAGCGGAATATGATTCGATGTTCGACATCAATGCCAAGGCTGCCTACTTCTTCCTTCAACAGGCAGGCAAGCGGCTGAACGACAACGGTACGATCATCAGCATCGTGACCTCTCTGCTTGCGGCCTACACAGATGGCTACTCGACGTACGCGGGCGGAAAGGCTCCGGTCGAGCACTTCACGCGAGCAGCATCCAAGGAGTTCGCCGATCGCGGGATCTCGGTGAACAGCATCGGACCTGGACCGATGGACACACCGTTCTTCTACCCGCAGGAGACGCCGGAGCGCGTCGAATTCCACAAGTCGCAGGCGATGGGGAACCGGCTGACCGACATAGAGGACATCGCACCGATC
This sequence comes from Gordonia sp. 852002-10350_SCH5691597, assembly GCF_001665715.1. Classification (NCBI taxonomy): domain Bacteria; kingdom Bacillati; phylum Actinomycetota; class Actinomycetes; order Mycobacteriales; family Gordoniaceae; genus Gordonia; species Gordonia sp. 852002-10350_SCH5691597. The sequence goes on along the minus strand of NZ_LZMO01000188.1, from coordinate 75,738 downwards.
GTGACGTTCCTTGCGACAGAGGGCCATTGGATCACCGGTCAGACGATCTTCGCCAACGGTGGGTACACAACGCGGTGAGGCGAATCATCGTGAAGTGAGCACGCCGCCAACCCGAAAGACATGAGGAGTTCACATGACCACGTCACTACCCGCTCAGGTCGCAGCTTCCATCGACGCGACGAATGCCGGTGACCTGCAGGCATTTCTCGACGTCTTCACGCCCGACGGTGCCGTCGACGACTGGGGTCGCGTCTTCACCGGACCTGCCGAGATCACCGGATGGAGCGACAACGAGTTCATCGGGAAGAACGTGACCCTCGCGGTCACCGAGGCGACAACGACCGGCGCCGACACGGTCGTCATCGCAACGGTCGGCGGCGACGGTTTCAACGGACCGTCGACGTTCACCTACACCGTCAGCGGAGACAAGTTGTCGCGCATGACGATTCGAGAGTAACTGAGTCACTCATTCCGCGGTGGCCGTCTTGAAGGCGGCCACCGCGGCGTCATCGAACAGGACGAAACGGATGGCGGTGACCGCGGTGTCGGCGTCGCGGACGGTCCTCACCGCGATGCGGGAGCCGTCGTCCATGGGCCAGCCGTAGACACCCGTCGAGATGGCGGGGAAGGCCACGCTGTCCGCGCCGAGTCCGTCTGCGACACGAAGAGATTCCCGGTAACAGGACGCGAGGAGCTCTGATCGGTCGGTCGACTTCGAATACACCGGTCCGACCGTGTGTATCACCCATTGCGCGTCGAGGTCGCCCGCGGTCGTCGACACCGCGGCACCGGTGGGCAGGCCGTCGGGGTAGCGAGTGGCCCGCAGCTCCCGGCACTCGGCAAGGATCGCGGGACCACCCCTGCGGTGAATCGCGCCGTCGACACCCCCGCCGCCGAGAAGCGACGAGTTCGCCGCGTTGACGATGGCGTCGACCTGTTGCGCGGTGATGTCGCCGCGTACGAGCTCGATATAGGCCATGCCTGCACGCTACGCCGGTATGCCCTGCGGGCACAGGGTCCTACATGCACCCCGCATATCCCTTGCGGCGCAGAGCTTCTCGATGTAACTCTAGGATTCCGCGCGGAGCACTGTGCTGACGATGCCCGAAAGATAGCCCAGCCGCGCGATCTCCGACGGTCGGAAGTCCGGGCCGCCGATCCGGCCGAGCAGCACGGCCTTCCGGCCGTCGCCGAGGGGTGCTGCGGCCAACCGCGTGTCCATCTCCTGCCAGGCACCGGGCACCCAGTCCGCTTCGGGATCGAGCTGCGCGGCCTCGCTGAGCGGAAGCCAGTCGGCGCTGGTCAGCGGAGTTTCGGGCGCACCAGAACTGCCGTAGAGCTGCAGCACCCCGCTCGCCGCCCGGGTGACGACCATCGCCCACGACACCCGCAGCACGCGCGGCGCATTGTCGACGAGTACCTGGAGCCGGTCGTGGTCGGCGGTCGCCACCTGGTCGACGAGTTCGAGTTCGCGGTGGGTGTCGAGCAATCCGCTGTAGGGGCGGATGGAGTCGACGCGCACGCCCGTCACCTTCTCTGCGGCGGTGATCAGTGCGTCGGGGAGCGATCCGGGCGCGGTGTCGACCACGAGGTCGTCGACCGCATAACCGTCACCGCGTTCGACGACCTCGAGAGACAGGATGTCGGCGCCCACGGACCCGAGCTGCACGGCGAGCAGTCCGAGGCTGCCGGGGCGGTCCTCGAGGTACACGCGCAGCAGATATGACACGTGCGACATTGTCGCACCGTGGCAGCGGGCGTGCTCGGATGGCATGGGCCGCGCGCTGTTGTCACGATGGAGGACATGGTTTCGGTTCCCGATCACGACGACGCGCCCGCCACGCAGCACGTCACGACGTCCGTCGCACGACGCATCGAGTCCGGGCGTGAACACGACTTCGTCACCTGGACAGACGCCGGGATCGCGCTGGCCCGCACGTTCCCCGGCTTCCTCGGCGGTGGATGGTTGCGGTCGAGCAGCAAGCCCGACGAGTACTACGTCGTCTACCGCTTCGCCGACGACGATGCGCTCGAGGATTGGAACTCCTCACCGGTGCGTAGAGCGTGGTTGTCGCGCGGTGAGGGTGTGGCCGTCGAGTATGCGACGCATCGCCTCTCGGGTATCGAGGGGTGGTTCGAACCACAGTCGACGTTGACCAACGCGGTCCGGGTGATGGGTGCACCGCCGCCGCGGTGGAAGCAGGCGGTCACCATCTGGCTGGGCTTCTTCCCGATGTCGCTGCTGATCAACTTCCTGGTGATTCCCCATCTCGGTGCGATGCCCCTGGTGTTCAAGACGTTGATCGCGACGCTGATCAACACGCCGATCATGGTCTACCTGGTGCTGCCGTGGATCACCCGCCGACTCAAGCCGTGGCTTCATTGAGGAGCGTCGTGTATTCGCTGTCGGGGCGCAGCCTTGTCGAGAAGTCCATCGTCGAGGACCGCGTCGAATCGGCCGAGAGCGTCGTCGCCTAGGCTTGATGGGGTTGTCGGTGCGCTGTCGCCGATGCCGGCGGGTTTGCTGGTGAGGAAGGACGTGATCTCTTCAAATGTCTGACGGATCTGGGTCGAAGGACGCAGGCTCGACGATCTCGCGTGAGCAGGTCGCGCACCTGGCGCGTCTGTCGCGGCTCGCGCTGAGCGACGACGAGCTCGATCTCTATGCGCAACAGCTCGATTCGATCTTGACGCATGTCGCGCAGGTCTCCGAGGTCGCTGCCGACGACGTTCCCCCGACCGCCCACCCGGCAGCGCTGGCCAACGTCTTGCGTGACGACGTCGTCAAGCCCGGACTGACCACCGAACAGGCGCTCTCCGGTGCGCCCGCCGTCGAGCAGGACCGGTTCGCCGTCCCGCAGATCCTGGGGGAGGAACAGTGAGTTCTCAGACACCGGCCACCCGCGCCGCCACAGACATCACCGGACTCTCGGCCGCAGAACTCGGCGAGAAGATCGCGTCCCGCGAGCTCTCGTCGGTCGAGATCACCCAGGCGCACCTCGATCGCATCGCCGAGATCGACGACCAACTCGGTGCGTTCCTGCATGTGAGCAGCTCCGAGGCGCTCGTCGCCGCCAAGGCCGCTGACGACGCTGTCGCGGCCGGAGAGGCGTCGTCGCCGCTCACCGGCGTGCCGCTCGCGCTCAAGGACGTGTTCACCACGACTGACGCGCCCACCACGTGCGGCTCGAAGATCCTCGAGGGCTGGGTTCCTCCGTATGACGCGAACGTGACCGCGCGGCTGCGCGCGGCGGGCATTCCGATCCTCGGCAAGACCAACATGGACGAGTTCGCGATGGGCAGTTCCACCGAGAACTCCGCCTATCAGCTGACGCGCAACCCCTGGGACACCTCGCGCATTCCGGGCGGTTCCGGCGGTGGCAGCGCCGCGGCCCTCGCGTCGTACCAGGCGCCGCTGGCGATTGGCACCGACACCGGAGGCTCGATCCGTCAGCCCGCCTCGGTCACCGCGACGGTCGGCGTCAAGCCGACCTACGGCACGGTGTCCCGCTACGGACTCGTCGCCTGCGCGTCGTCGTTGGATCAGGGTGGCCCGTGTGGCCGCACCGTCCTCGACACAGCGCTGCTGCACGAGGTCATCGCGGGACACGACCCGCGCGATTCCACCTCGATCGACGTGGCCGTACCCGACGTCGTCGGCGCCGCGCGTGCCGGAGCGTCCGGTGATCTGACGGGCGTGCGGGTCGGCGTCGTGACCGAACTGCAGGGTGAGGGTTACCAGCCCGGCGTGCTCGCCTCGTTCGAGCAGGCAGTCGCCACGCTCACCGAGCGTGGCGCCGAGGTCGTCGAGGTCTCCTGCCCGCACTTCACCTACGCTCTCGGCGCCTACTACCTCATCCTCCCCAGTGAGGTGTCGTCGAACCTCGCTCGCTTCGACGGCATGCGCTACGGGCTGCGCGTCGGCGACGACGGCACGCATAGCGCCGAAGAGGTCATGGCACTGACGCGTGAGGCCGGATTTGGTCCAGAAGTCAAGCGCCGCATCATGATCGGTACCTACGCCTTGTCGTCTGGCTACTACGACGCGTACTACGGCCAGGCGCAGAAGGTCCGCACACTGATCGCGCGCGACTTCTCGACGGCGTTCGAGAGCGTCGACGTCCTCGTTTCGCCGACGACGCCGACGACCGCGTTCCCCATCGGCGACAAGGTCGACGATCCGCTGAGCATGTACCTCTTCGACCTGTGCACACTCCCGGTGAATCTTGCGGGTGTCGGAGCGATGTCGGTGCCGTCCGGTCTGTCGGCCGATGACGGGCTGCCCGTCGGACTGCAGATCATGGCTCCCGCACTCGCCGACGACCGGCTCTACCGGGTGGGCGCTGCGTACGAGGCCGCCCGCGGTCCGATCGTCTGATCGGTTCCGCGCAGGCCTCGGGCCTGATCCGGCCCCGAGTACCGGTGGCCGACGCCTGCGGGGCCGTCGAGCGATCCCGCGAGGTCGGCGGAGTTCTGCACGAAGGTGACCACTGGCAACCACGGGACATGGCGGGTGGGTCTGCCGACCGTGACCGTCTCGGAGGGGCGGGACGGGGTGCGCCAGATCTCCGCCGCCGACCAGGTGGTCACCGGATCGGTCGCGTTCGCGATCACGATGCGCGGCGATCCGTGCGCGTGCGTGGCGACGGTGTCCGCGGGAATCCCGGAGAGAACGGTGGCACTGACGGTGCCGGGTCGATGGTCGTCGGCCCAGACCCGCGCTGTCTCCGCTCCGATCGCGCCGAGGCTCTGGCCGTAGAGGATGATGCGCGGACGTTGCTGTGCGGCAACGGAATCGAGTGCGGAGGTCACCGCCGCAACGACAGCGACAGACGCGCGTCCGGCAGCGTCCCGGTCGGAGACGAACGCCCGCCACGACTGCGTCGACGCGTAGCGGGGCGTGATGGTGTGCATCCGGCCGACGCGCTCACCGATCGCGGTGACCGCACCGGCGTCGATCCATCCCGAACCCGTCGGGACCGCGATCAGCACCGCGTCGTCGCCGGGGCCACCCGCGTCGACCCATTGCTGCACAAGAGCGTTCGCGTCGCGTGCGCTGGTTACCCGAGCACTCAGCGTCGACGCCGACGCTGTGGCCGAGGCGGGCGTGAGCAGTCCGGCGACAACTGAAATGGCGCCTGCGACTGCCAGCGCGCTCAGCCGTGGCGACCAGACGATCGCGGCGGCCACCGCTGTTGTCGGCCCGACCAGGAACGCCAACCACTCGATGCCGACCGGGGCGTAGCCCAGCTCGCTGCGAATCCCGTTCTGCCACCACATGTTTGCCGTGGCTGCGACCATCAGGAACGCACCCGCGGCGATGGTCGGTGACCATCGAGTCGCTCGCCGCGAACGATGACACAGTCTCAGCACGATCAGGGTGATGCTCACGGCAACGGCGGCGCACACGGCGACCACGACGCCCGCGAGCCACGGCGTCCGCGGAAGGGGAGACGGCCAGAGACCTACCCCGGCGGCGAGCACTATCGCCCAGGCGACCGCCGGATGGGGAGGTGAAGGCATGGTGAGTGCTCGATCGGTCCCCGGGATCGTCATCGTGTCGCCCCCGACGGTGACTGTGCGCCCTCGCGCTCGGCGTCGATGTTGCGGTCGGGATCGCCGTGGACATCGCCGTGGAGGAAATGTTCGATCGCCGAGAACGCCGCCGTGAGAAGGTTGTTGCGGTCTTGTGGCGGGCCCTCGCCCTCGTGCCAGGTGTTGAGTCCGAGTCCTACGCGTGCCAGCTCGGCCGCACTCCAGCACAGCGGGTCGTGACAGGTCTCGCGCATCCGTGTCACAAGCGACGTGTCGAGGCCCAGGCGCGCCCAGGCTCCCAACGGATGGCCGACCCGCGCCGAATAGCGCAACAGGTCATAGCCGAAATCGTGAGTGCGACAAAGTGGTTCGAACGACGAGGGCATGGGGACCGGTGACGAGCAGCCGCCATGCGGATTGCTCGCCTTGCCGTCGTCGAGCACCGGTCGGTACCCCATCGTCGGCGCGAACCCGGGTGGGAGGGCAGCTAGTGCCCCGACGCCGTCACCGTCGAGAAGGTGCCTGACGACCGCGGCCGCCGCGGGGTCCTCGGTGGTAGCGGTGTGGTCGGAGGTGTCGGTGTTCGACGTCGAAGCGACCGCCGACTGCGCGGCCGCGTGGCCGGCAGGCGTGATGGGTAGCGTGGCGAACGCGGCGACGCTGACGAGCAGAACTGCGGCTGACCAGCGTCGACGTCGGTGGGTGCGATGGGGGACTCGGTGGCTCGAAGTCATGTCATCGACGCTAGAAATGCAGAGCACCAACCCACATCGGCCGCGAGTCGGGTTGTCGCACAGTCCATTCGCGGTGCTCGGCGTCGTCGACCCGCTACCGGAGAGCGACCCCGATCTCCCTCTCAGGTATGAGGACATCGAGAGCTGACTCGCCTACGGTGGACGGCGAGGTGATCTGATGATGAAGCACGTGCGGACCGGGCTCCGTAAGGCCGGCTCCGCCCTCGTCGACGAGGTGCGCGCTATTCCCGCGCTGTCGGATCCTGATGTGCGACGTTATTTTTCGTCGCGCGCGAATGTGTTCTTCTTCCTAAGCGCCGCAGTGCTTTTCGCTGTGGCGTGGCCGACATCGAGCATGACGCACGACGTCCCGGCGTACGCGATGCCCGCCGTGGCCGCGGCGATCGCATGGCCGGTTGCGCTGGGATGGTCGGCTCCCGTTGTGGGATGGGCGATCTCGTTGCTTGCGGCGATGATCATCGGGTCGGTGGTTCCCACGGTGGGCGGGTGGCCGTGGTCGATCCAGGTCACGCACATCATCGCGATTCTCGTGCTGTCGTTCATGGCCGCACTCCGATGTCCGCTCCGGTGGCTGCCGGTGATCTGGTTGGCGTCGACGTTGGTGATGACGAATTCGGCCCCCGACGACCAGCGGCCGGGATGGATCTTCGGTCTGACGTTCGGTGCCATCGTCATCGCCCTTGTGCGCGGGCTGCTGGCATCGCGTAGGCAGCTGGCCGAGCGCACCCAGGAGACCAGAGCAGCTGAATCCGAGGCAGCGGTCCTGCAGGAGCGTGCACGCATCGCGCGTGACCTCCACGACGTCGTCGCCCACCGGATGTCCATGGTGGTGGTGATGGCCCAGACCGCTCGGTATCGACTGCCCGACGTCAGCGACGCCGCTGCGGCCGAATTCGACGCGATCGCCGTCGCAGCGCGCACCTCGCTCGACGAGGTGCGCCAGCTTCTCGGCGTGCTGCGTGAACCCGACGACACCTCTAATGAGTCGAGTGCGCGGACAGCGCCCAACCCCGGGCTCGAACACATCGAGTCGTTGGTCGAGGCAACACGTCGGGCAGGCGCCGACGTGCAGTTGCATCTGGCGCCCGGAACCGACGTCGGCGAGGCGTCGGGGCTGGCCGTGTACCGGATCGTGCAGGAGTCCCTGGCCAACGCCACCCGCCATGCGCCGGGAGCGCGGACGGACATCTGGCTGCGCGACGGTGCGCAAGGCCAGCTCGAGCTCGCAGTCGTCAACGGTCCGGGCACCGAACCGCCGCTGAATCTTGCGGGCAACGGAGCCGGTATCCCCGGTATGACGGATCGGGCGCGCAGCGTCGGCGGATCACTCGTCACAGCGCTCACCCCTGACGGCGGATTCGCCGTCCGCGCGTGGGTTCCCTCCGGGAACCAGCGCGCGATCGCTTCATCTGACCCAACTGCTACGTCGGACCCAACTGCTTCGTCGGACCCAACTGCTTCATCTGACCCGGTTGCTTGGTCGGACCCCACAGGTTCATCAAAAGCAGGTTCATCAGATACAGATTCATCAGATACAGATTCATCGGATACAGAAAGGTAGCGTGCATCCGGTGTCGATCACGCTTGTCATCGTCGACGACCAGGCGATGGTCCGACAGGGATTCTCGGCGTTGCTCGCCGCCCAACCCGACTTCTCGGTGCTCGGTGATGCCGCCGACGGTGTCGAGGCGGTCGAACTGTGCGCCAGGGTGAGCCCCGACGTCGTGCTCATGGATGTGCGGATGCCCAGGCGTGATGGGCTGTGGGCCGCGCAGCGCATCCTGGCGAGTCAGGCGGGCGTCGAATCCGGTACGGGCGCAGGCGTTCCGGCGAACGGTGCCGCGGGCAGGACGCGCGTGCTGATGTTGACGACCTTCGACATCGACGACTACGTGTATGAAGCGCTGCGGATCGGAGCGTCGGGATTTCTGCTCAAGGATGCGCCCGCCGACGAACTCGTCCGAGCTGTGCGGGTCGTCGCGGCGGGCGATGCATTGCTCGCGCCGTCGATCACCCGCCGACTCATCGCCGAGGTGACCTCGCGCCGTGAGCGACGCACCACATCGCGGGAACTCGCATCCCTCACCCCGCGCGAGCGTGAAGTGTTCGAGTTGGTCGCCGAGGGCAAGTCGAACGCCGAGATCGCGGGCGAACTGTACGTCACCGAGCAGACCGTCAAGACACATGTGAGTGGATTATTGGGAAAACTCGGCCTGCGCGATCGCGCCCAAGCCGTCGTCTACGCCTACGAGCACGGTGTGAAGTGATGAACACCGGCTGTCGCACGGCGCACGGCACGACGGCCAACTAGATTGGACAGCGTTCACCCAGTAAGCGTTCACCCAGGCGGCTAACTCGGATAGCGGCAACTCGGACGGCGGAAGGCACGAAGAGACATGGCGAAGAGATACGGCATTCTCACCTCCGGAGGCGACTGCCCGGGTCTGAATGCGGTCATCCGCGGTGCGGTTCTCAAGGGAGAAACCGTCTATGGGCAGGAGTTCGTCGGCTTTCGTGACGGCTGGTACGGACTCGTCTACGGCGACATCATCGAGCTCGACCGCGCGCGTGTGCGTGGTCTGAGCCACGAGGGCGGAACCATCCTCGGTACCAGTCGATTCGGTCCGTACTCCGAGCCGGACGGTGGCGCGGAGAACATCAAGAAAGTCCTCAAGAACCTCGAGATCGATGGTGTGATCGCCATCGGCGGCGATGGCACGGCCGCCGCGTCGCAGCGCCTGTTCGAAGACGGCATCAACATCGTCGGCGTGCCGAAGACCATCGACAACGACATCGCCGCGACCGACTACACGTTCGGTTTCAACACTGCGGTCGAGATCGCCACGGAGTCCATCGACCGGTTGCGTACCACCGGCAACTCGCACAAACGCTGCATGGTGCTCGAGGTGATGGGCCGTCACGCGGGGTGGATCGCATTGCACTCCGGCATCGCGGGCGGCGCGCATGCCATCTTGATCCCGGAGCATCCCGAGAGTCTCAATCAGATCTGCGCCTGGGTGACGAGCGTGAAGAACCGCGGTCGCTCACCGATGGTCGTCGTCGCCGAGGGCTTCAAACTGCCCGACATGGAGACCGCACATTCGACGAAGGGGCTCGACGGCTTCAACCGGCCCCGACTCGGCGGCATCGCCGAGGTCCTCGCCCCGATGATCGAGGAGCGCACGGGAATCGAGACCCGCGCAACCGTGCTCGGCCACGTGCAGCGCGGTGGAGTGCCGACGGCTTTCGATCGCGTCCTGGCCACCAGACTCGGTATGGCGACGACCGATCTCGTCGCCGACAAGGGCTGGGGGCAGATGGTGGTGCTGCGTGGCACCGAGATCGAGCGCACCACCTTCGACGAGGCGCTGGCCAACCACAAGCAGGTCCCCGCGGCCCAGTATCAGGAAATGCGGGTCATCTTCGGCTGACGGGCCCCGCTCGGCGCGGCTCGGTGATGCGCGGGGTCGATACACACGACCCGACCGACCGGGCGATGCGCGCACGCATAAACTGGACGCCATGACTGCCGCGACCGCCGAACTGATGGACTACGACGAGGTCATCGAGAAGTTCGATCCCGTGATGGGACTCGAGGTGCACGTCGAGCTCGGTACCGATACCAAGATGTTCTGTGCGTGCCCGACCACCTTCGGAGCCGATCCCAACACGCAGGTGTGCTCGGTGTGTATCGGCCTGCCCGGATCTCTCCCCGTGGCCAACGCCAAGGCCATCGAGTACGCGATACGCATCGGACTGGCGCTGAACTGTTCCATCCGGCCGTCGAGCACCTTCGCGCGGAAGAACTACTTCTACCCCGACCAGCCGAAGAACTACCAGATCTCCCAGTACGACGACCCGATCGCCTACGAGGGATACCTCGACGTCGCGCTCTCCGACGGAACGACCTGGCGTGTCGAGATCGAACGCGCTCACATGGAGGAGGACACGGGCAAGTCGCTGCATGTGGGTGGCGACGGCCGCATCCACGGCGCAGATCACTCCCTCCTCGACTACAACCGCGCAGGCGTGCCGCTCGTCGAGATCGTCACCAAGCCGATCACCGGTACCGGAGCGCGTGCCCCCGAGGTCGCGCGCGCCTACGTCACGGCGTTACGAGATCTCCTCAAGTCACTCGACGTCTCGGACGTCCGCATGGATCAGGGATCGCTGCGCTGCGATGCCAATGTGTCATTGATGCGCAAGGATGCCTCCGAGTTCGGCACCCGCACCGAGACCAAGAACGTCAACTCGCTCAAGAGTGTCGAGGTCGCCGTCACCTACGAAATGCGAAGGCAGGCAGCGGTTCTCGAATCGGGCGGCGAGGTCGTGCAGGAGACTCGTCACTTCCACGAATCCGACGGCACCACGTCGGCGGGGCGTCGGAAAGAGACCGCGGAAGACTACCGCTACTTCCCGGAGCCCGATCTGCCTCCCGTGCAACCGGATTCGGCGTGGGTGGCCGAGATCCAAGGCGCATTGCCTGAGTTGCCGTGGGTGCGACGCGCGCGGATCCAGACCGAGTGGGGCGTGTCGGACGAGGTCATGCGCGACCTGGTCAACGTCGGCGCCGTCGACCTCATCATCGCGACCGTCGACGCGGGTGCCGCTCCCGAGGCCGCGCGCGGCTGGTGGGTGTCATTCCTCGCGCAACAGGCCAATACGCGCGACGTCGAACTCGCCGATCTGGCCATCACTCCGGCGCAGGTCGCCTCGGTCATCGGACTCGTCGACGAGGGCAAGCTGACCACCAAGCTCGCGCAGCAGGTCGCGGTCGCGGTGCTCGACGGCGAGGGCGAACCGGAGCAGATCGTGGCCGACCGTGGCCTCGAGGTGGTGCGCGACGACTCCGCACTGCAGAAGGCCGTCGACGAGGCACTGGCCGCCAACCCCGACATCGCCGACAAGATCCGAGGCGGCAAGGTTGCCGCTGCCGGCAAGATCGTGGGCGACGTCATGAAGGCGACGCGCGGTCAGGCCGACCCGGCCCGTGTGAAAGAACTGGTCATCGCCGCCTGCTCCTGACCTGATGACGCCCGAGCCGTTTAGCTCGCGTGCGGAAGAAGTGCGAGCACATCGTCGTCGACGCCGGCGTCGACCAGTCGTGACCGCGTCTGACCGAGCCACGTGTCTGCCCACTCCTGGTCGACGCCGTGCAGGATGTCGTACTGCGCCTGCCACGACACCCTGCGGAAATCCGGGGTGCCGGGCGGGTGCAGTCGTCGCGACATCGCCTCCGATATCTGTTCGGCGGCGAAGAAGAGAAACTCGTCGGCAGAGGTGGTCTGTCTGTCGGAGAGAATGCGTGCACGTTCTCTGACCGTCAGATGCCACACGCCGTCCTGCTGCCAACACGACGGAACACCGTCGTCGCGCAGACGTGACAGCTCGGGGAGGTCGTCGGCGACCGCCCCCATACGATGGCCGAGCTCGACGATGCGGGTCGTCATCGACTCACCGAGCCCGCTGTCGATACCGGTCATCCGGTGGTCACCGGCGGGAACGTCTGCAGCAGGTATCCCGCGCACAGCAGCCAGCCGACGTTGACATCGGTCCCGCACTCCGGGCGGCTCGGCAGAAGCTGTGGGACCACTTCGTACTGAGTGCCGAGACCGGGTTGTTCGAAGGCCGGAGCAATCGGGCCGGTGTAGATCGGGAGTTGCTTGACCACGCGGTACACGTGGTAGTTGCAATACCGGGGACTGGAGCTGTTGACGAGATTCGACGGCGGCAGTGACCGTTTGATGTAACTCGTGCCGGTGGGCGCGAAGAAGTTGCCACCCTCACCGCCATACCGGTCGATGCTCTTGCCGACGTCCAGCGCGGCGCGATGCTTGATGGGCTTGCCGTTCCTGATGACGTAACCCTGTTGCTCCGGATAGCGCCAGTTCGCTTTGGGCTTTGCGTCCGGGTCCCACCACTTCGTCAGGAAGTCCTTGCCGTCGGTGAAGTTGCCGAGGCGCTTATAACCGGCCAACTCAGGTCCGACCGGCGCCTCCGTGGCGAACTCCTTCGGGCCGAGGCGCCAATCACCTGGGCTGTAGAGTTCCGCCGAACAGCCGGCCGAGGTGCCCGGCAAGCCGGGAATGCCGCCGAGACTGCCGAAATCGGAGGAGCCCAAACCCGGTGCCGCGGTGGCTACACCGGCAGACCCGAATGCGAGGGCGAGGATGAACGAGAGTACGAGAACCAGAATGCGACGACGCATGGGCCGTGCCTTTCGCTGAATGATCAGTGGTGAAGGCAGCGTAGAGCGCGCCAACGCCTCCGAAGGGCGGTATTGCGAAACCCGTATGACGAACCGGTGACAGAAAACGAGGCTCGTCCCTTAGGTCCGATTCTCCGACGACGCGGGCGGAATGAAGCGCACGACGCGGTCGTCAGTGGCGACGGGTTTACCCGACGCCTTGTTCACGGTCGCGAAAAGCATTGCGCCACTTGCGGAGCTGACTATCCGACCCAAAGCGCCGTAACGCTTCTCGAGAACGACGGCAGGCGGAGTGATCGTCGGCTTCTCTCGTGTCGGTTCGGTGAGCGCGAGGATCTGCTGGGTGCGCGTGGTGGTCACGAAGATCTGGCCTGATGAGACCGCGCAACCCGCGACATCGGGTTTGTCCGGCCACGTCCACAGCACCTTGGGCCCGCCCGACTCGACGATCTGCAAGCGATCCTCGGTCGCGGTGCGATCGGCGACGTAGAGCGCCCCGGTGTCGTTGTGGCACAGTGCCACGTTCGATCCGAATCCGGAGGCGACGACTTTCGGTGGCGGATTGGCGCCCGACCCGAACGAGGTGACGGACAGCAGTTTGCCCGCGAGCGACGCAGGGTTTGCCGCCGCTGACGAATCACCCGCATCGCTCGTCGCGACGAGGAGTTCGGTGGGGGAGCGGAAGTACAGTGCCCCCATGTTTCCGGTGGCACCCTTCGGAATCCCGGTGAGAATCGGCTTGGCGACGTCGCCCGGCGCGATCCGGACCACCCGATTGTCCGACGGGGTGGTGATGAGGGCGTAGATGAGCCGGTCCTGGCTGTACGTCGGAGACAATGCGAAGTCGACGAGTCCGCCGTCGCCCGAGCCGTCGACGTCGAACGAGGCGATCGCTCGTTGCGGTCCGTAGCGCTTGGCAGTGATCAGTTTGCCCGTCGTGCGCTCGGCGACGACCGTTGTGGTCGCCTGATCGTCGCCGGGCATGAGTCCTCCGGTCGACGCGAGACATGTGGCGATGACCTGGGGGTCGGGGTCGACGCACGGGCCAGTCGGCGGCGGACCTTGATTCTCCGGTGTGCTGGGCTCCGGGGTTGGCGTCTGCTGCTGCTTCTGGGGTGAATCGTTGTTGGCAGAGAAGTCGCCTGCCGCGCGGTCGCGGTCCTGAGCGGAGAAGTCTGCGCAGCCGGTGAGTACGACCGCCGCCAGCATGATCGCCGCGGTCAGCAGTGCCCACAGGCGCACCCGCCGGGATCTGGCGGTTCGATGCCGCTTGTTCCGCCCCTCTCGCATGCACACCACAGTAGGCGATGGTCGACGACTCACCGCGCGCTGTTGGGCGGTGGCCCGTCGGCGACGCTCTACAGTCGAGTGTGTGACTGAACGAGACGACCGGGCTTCTACCGACGACGTCTCCGGAGCGGCGTCGAACTCCGACGATCGCGGTCTGAGGGGAAGTTCGGGCGGCGGTGCCGGACGCGTGGCGGCAGGCAACGCGGAGACGGGCAGCAACGAACCCTACGTTGGTTCCGACGGCGACTCCGCGAGTCCGTACGACGAGACGACCGGGCAGATCCCCATCCAACAACGCCCTGCCGACGACCGTGATGCCTTCTACGACAGGCACTCTCGCGGACGGATGACTCGCGTCGATGAACTCGACGATCTCGATCCGGACGAGGTGCAGACGCGCCCGTTCTCCGCCACGGCCCCGCCTGCTGGGAAGTCGGCTCCGCCTGCCGGGAAGTCGATGCCGCCGGCAGCTTCCTCAGAGTCGGCCGCGGAGGCGACGGGGCATCGACGGCGCCGCAGGCCCGCGCCGCAACGTATCGACGACGCCGCGACCGAACGTTTCGCGAGCTCCGAGCCCGCAACGCCCGAACCTGCACGCGAGCACGGGGACGTTGCCTACCCGGTCACCGCCGCCTCGACCGAGCGCCACGACACCGCGATCATCGACACGGCCACCCCTCAACCCGAACACGACGCCGCCGACTCCGCGACGGCCGAACCCGTCGACCCTGCCACTCCTGAGCCCGTCGACACTGCCAGATTCAGCAGTGCGCGGGCCGATGTCGACGCCGTGCCTACGCCGGTACACGCCGACCATGACGAGTCGCTCGCGGTAGCAGAGCCGCGCGTGCGACGCGGCACCCTCGACCTCGGGCTGCTGCTGTTACGCGTGGCCGTCGGAGTCGTCGTGATGGCGCACGGTTTGTCACACCTGTTCGGTTGGTGGACCGGTACGGGCCTCGACGGGTTCCAGAACGAACTCCTCAATCCCGCGAACCCCGCGATCGGATTCGCAGTGGACGCCGCCAAGCCGCTGGCGGCGGGTATCGCGCTCGCCGAGACGATCGGCGGTCTGATGGTGATCGTCGGACTGCTCACGCCGATCGGCTCGTCGGCGATTCTTGCGGTGATGCTGCTGGCAGCCGCATTCAAGACAACGATTGCCGGTGGGTTCGAGTTCTTCGCGAGCGCGAACGGCGTCGAGTTCGAGCTCATGATGGCCGCAGCGGCCGCCGCCATCATCCTCACCGGACCGGGACTCTATTCATTGGACTATCCGCGTGGCTGGGCCCGCAGACCGTTCATCGGCTCGGTGTTGTGGCTGGTCGTCGGGATCGCCGTCGCGTGCGTGATCTGGATCTTCTGCAACGGCACCGACCCGTTCACCTCTCCGGGTAACCCGACCTGACCGATATCCCGTAACGAGAGGGCTCGACCAGCTGATGTCGCTGGTCGAGCCCCGTTGTTTGACGAGTGCCGCTGACGATCAGTCGACCTTGCGGACGGCTCCCTGGTCGGCGGACGTCGCGAGTTTGGCGTAGGCGCGCAGCGCCGTCGACACCTTGCGGTCACGGTCCTTGGGCTGCCATGGCCGCTCGGAAGCCTCCATCTTGGCGCGACGCTCTGCGAGCACGTCGTCGTCGACGAGCATCTTGAGGGTGCGCGTCTTGACGTCGATGAGGATCTCGTCACCGTTTTCGACGAGAGCGATGTCGCCGCCTGCGGCGGCCTCGGGCGAAGCGTGGCCGATGACGAGTCCCGACGATCCACCGGAGAATCGTCCGTCGGTGACCAGCCCGCACTTCTTGCCCATACCGGTGCCCTTCATAAAGGCCGTCGGGTGCAACATCTCCTGCATGCCCGGGCCACCCGCAGGACCCTCGTAGCGGATGACGAGGACTTCGCCGGCCTGCAACTGCTTCGACAGGATGGCGTGGACCGCGTCTTCCTGGCTTTCGACGACTCGCGCCGGGCCCTGGAAATGCCACAGCGACTCGTCCACGCCTGCGGTCTTGAGGACGGCACCCTTCTCTGCGAGGTTGCCGTGAAGCACGCACAGGCCACCCTCGACGGTGTAGGCGTGTTCGACGTCGCGGATGCAGCCGTCGACGGCGTCGGTGTCCAACGACTCCCAGCGGTTCGACGTGGAGAACGGCTCGGTTGTCCGGACACCGCCGGGTGCCGCGTGGAACAGTTCGATCGCCTCAGGCGTCGCCGTACCGCTGCGGATGTCCCAGTCGGCCAGGTACGACTCGAGCGACGGCGCGTGCACCGGATGCACATTGGTGTTCAGCAGTCCGCCGCGGTTCAGCTCGCCGAGGATCGCCGGGATACCGCCCGCGCGATGCACGTGCTCCATGTAGTACTTGGGCGAGTTGGGTGCGACCTTGGACACACATGGCACGTTGCGCGAGATGCGGTCGATGTCGGTGAGGTTGAAGTTGACCTCGCCCTCCTGCGCCGCGGCGAGGATGTGAAGCACGGTGTTGGTGGAACCGCCCATGGCGACGTCGAGCGCCATCGCATTCTCGAAGGCCTCGCGGGTTGCGACGCTGCGGGGGAGCACCGACTCGTCATCGTCGTGGTAGTAGTTCTTGGCGATCTCGACGACCAATTCGCCCGCCTTCGTGAACAGGTCGCGGCGAGCGACCTGAGTCGCGAGGGTCGATCCGTTGCCGGGCAACGATAGTCCGAGTGCCTCGGTGAGGCAGTTCATCGAATTGGCGGTGAACATACCCGAACACGAGCCGCATGTCGGGCAGGCCGAACGCTCCACCGTGAGCAGTTCCTCGTCGCCGACGTTGCTGTCGGCCGAGGCGGTGATTGCGTCGATGAGGTCGGTGCCGGGGTGGACGACGCCGTTGATGACGACGGACGTTCCCGCTTCCATCGGTCCGCCGGAGACGAAGACCGTTGGGATGTTCAGTCGCATCGCGGCGTTGAGCATGCCCGGAGTGATCTTGTCGCAGTTGGAGATACAGACCAGCGCGTCGGCGGTGTGCGCGTTCACCATGTATTCGACGGAGTCGGCGATGATCTCGCGGCTGGGCAACGAGTAGAGCATGCCGCCATGGCCCATCGCGATGCCGTCGTCGACGGCGATCGTGTTGAACTCCTTGGACACTCCACCCGCGGCCGCCACGGCCTCGGCGACGATCTCTCCGACGTTCTTGAGGTGAACGTGTCCGGGCACGAACTGCGTGTAGGAGTTCGCGATGGCGACGATCGGCTTACCGAAGTCGTCCTCCGTCATTCCGGTTGCGCGCCAGAGTGCGCGAGCGCCGGACGCTTCGCGCCCGACGGTGGTGGTTCGTGACCTCAAGGCTGGCATGGGGTTCCTCGATCGTTCGGTGTCCGCGCGAGGCGGACCGTGTGGACTCGCGATGCGCCGACTGCGGCGCTGTGGATGTCTCAACGCCACACCAGACGCGAATATTCGCTCACCGTTTTCGTGTGCGACCGGAAACGGTCGTCTGGCCTGACACCTCGGCGGGTCCGCACCGGGTTCGACTGGGCTGAGCCAACTCGCGTCGTCACTCCGATGGGCGTGGCGAAGCGGGTTCGCTCATCAACGGTACTCCCCGCTGACGTGCGGGAACAAAACAGATCTCGGCCGACGACCCGCGCGCGTCGGCCGCCCGGCGATGGATTCACACGGCTCAGATACCCAACACCGATTTGGCGATCATGAAGTAGAGCAGGAGGCCTGTTGCATCGCAGAAGGTCGAAATGAACGGAGTGGAGAACACTGCGGGGTCGACTTTGATCGACTTGGCGATCAGCGGCATGAGCCCGCCGACCGTCGCGGCCATGGTGCAGATCGACACGATGGTCACGCCGATGACCGTGCCGATTCGGAAGTCGTAGACCAGGCCCGCGATGACGAACCCGACGAGCCCGAGGCTGACGCCGAGTGTCAGTCCGACTCGGAACTCCTTGCCGACGACCCGGACCACATCGCGAGGCGCGACGTCGTTGACGGCGAGTGCTCGGGTGACCGTCACCGCGGCTTGCGAACCGGTATTGCCGCCGATGCCGGTCAGCAGGGGAATGAACAGCGCAAGCGCCACCATCTCGTCGAGCGTCGCCTCGAAGATCTCGAGGACGTTGACGGTGAGGATCGCCGAGATGGCAAGGACGAAGAGCCACACGATCCGTGATCGGGTGATGGAGAAGACCGAGGCGAGCAGATACGGCTCGTCGAGCGGCTCGCTTGCGCCGGCACGCGCCTCGTCGACGTCTCGGGCCTGCTCGATGACTTCGACGGCGTCGTCGAGAGTCAGCACCCCGACGACCCTGTTCTCGCTGTCGACGACCGGCATGGCGAGGATGCCGCGGTCGACGCAGCGTTGCGCAGTCGACTCCGCGTCGTCGTCGGCGGCGGCAGCGACGGGCTTGCGCATGAGGTCGCCGACCGGGATCTCGGGATCGGCGAGCAGGAGATCGCGCAGGCTCACCACACCCTCGAGGACGCGGTGGTGGTTGATCACCGGGATGGTGTAGATCGTCTCGACCTCGGAGCCGCGCTCTTTGACGCGCGCGAGAGCTGCGGCGACCGGTTCGTCGACGTAGGCATGAACTATTTCCGGACTCATCCGCCTGCCGACCGAACCGCGCGCATAGCCGAGGACGACGCCGGTGGCATCACGTTCTTCGGGTGTCAGGTCTGCGATCAGCGTGTTGGCGACGGCCGCGGGCAATTCGTCGAGCAGTTCGGCGCGGTCATCGGGATCGAGATTGTCGAACGCCTCGGCGACCGCGGTGGTGCCGAGGTCGTCGATCAGGTGGCGCTGCGACCGCGGGCTGAGGTCGTCGAAGACGTCGACGGCTACGTCCTTGGGCAGCAGTCGAAACGCGATACCGCTGTGCTTGCGGGGGAGTCTGTCCAGAATGGCGGCGACGTCGTGGTGGGGAAGGGTGGAGAGGTATGCCGACGTCTGGGCCAGCTCGCCCGCGTCGATGAGGCCGTCGATGTCGTGGGCGGAAACGGTGGGGCTTGCCACCCCAGAACCTTAACGCGACGGCCGGGTTCGGGCGGGTTGACGATGACTGCTGGGCACGATTCTGCGTGTCAGCGTCTCGGGCGTCAGGATTCTGCCGCGGCCGCGGCGGCGTATGGATCGGGGATACGGCCGCGACTCGCGGCGGACAGCAATGGCAGGTCGCGGAACATCAACGCCGGCAATCGGACTTTCGAGCCGTCGGACAGCACTGCCCGAACGGGTCCCCACTTGGAGAACTGCAGACCCGCAATGTCCGACCACGCGATGCGCCTGGTGCGAAACGTGCCTACCGCGGTGATCCCGTCCGCGGTGACGACAGTCCGGATTCGAGCGATCCACAGGGCGAGCAGGATCGGGATGATCAGTGTCCAGCCGAGCCACACCAGCGACGTGCCCGCCAGGATGATCGCAACGATGAACGCCGCGGGCACCGCGAAGTAGGCCAGCTTCTGTACCCGGAAAGCCTGTGGCAGCTCGACCGCATCCTCGGTTGAGGAGTCCTCGAGTGACAGGTCCTCGCTCGGGGGGACGTCGTCGGGGAGGTCGCTGGAAGTCGGCTGGTCAGACGAAGGCACGACCCCATTGTGTCATCCTCGCCCGGTGGCCCGTCCACGCAGTGCGTTCCCACGATGTGGGACTCAGGTGTCCGTAGTTTGACTCAGTGATGTGCACAGCCCTACCGTGAACAACGTGATGCACAAGGATCTTCTCGTAGTAATCGGCCGGCGCGTCGTCGCCTGATCGGTCACTTCGTAGACCCAACCAGCATCGACGCGCCACCCTCGAACAGCCTTGCTGTCGGGGGTTTTTTGTTGTCAACGACATGGTGAACCGATCTCCATGCGCAATCACAAGTCAATCGAATCCCAGTCCGTCCCAGGACGCCGAACAGAAGATGTGAGGACCGTGCAGTGAGCGCACCAACAGCACGCGCCGCCAGCGGGGCCGATGCCACAACCGAGCCCGCAGCCAAGAGTAATGGCACCGCAGCCAACGTGCTGCGCGAACAATCACCGGCGGCGGGCACGCTCCGCGCCGTGCCGCAGAACACCGTCGCACCCGAGCGGGTCAGCGGTGCGCAGTCGGTGGTTCGATCGCTCGAGGAGCTCGGCGTCGAGGTGGTTTTCGGCATTCCCGGCGGCGCTGTTCTGCCGGTCTACGACCCCCTTCTCGACTCGCAGAAGGTGCGGCATGTTCTCGTTCGTCATGAGCAGGGTGCTGGTCACGCTGCCACCGGCTATGCACAGGTCACCGGTCGCGCCGGAGTCATGATGGCGACGTCGGGTCCCGGTGCGACCAACCTCGTCACGCCGCTCGCCGACGCGCAGATGGACTCGGTCCCCGTCGTGGCGATCACCGGCCAGGTCGGCCGGGCACTGATCGGCACCGACGCGTTCCAGGAGGCCGATATCTCCGGCATCACGATGCCGGTCACCAAGCACAACTTCTTGGTGAGCAACGCCATCGACATCCCCCGGATCATCGCCGAGGCGTTCCACATCGCCGAAAGCGGCCGTCCCGGTGCGGTTCTCGTCGACATCCCCAAGGACATCCTGCAGGCGCAGACCACCTTCTCGTGGCCACCGCAGATCGATCTGCCCGGCTACCGTCCGGTGACCAAGCCGCACGGCAAGCAGGTTCGTGAGGCAGCTCGACTGATCAACGCCGCGAAGCACCCCGTGCTCTACGTCGGTGGCGGTGTCATCAAGGCCAACGCATCGCCGGAGTTGCTCGAACTTGCCGAGCTGACCGGCATCCCCGTCGTCACCACCCTGATGGCTCGCGGAGCGTTCCCGGATTCGCACCAGCAGCACCTCGGCATGCCCGGCATGCACGGCACCGTGGGAGCCGTTGCGGCACTGCAGCGTTCGGATCTGTTGATCACTCTCGGCGCGCGCTTCGACGACCGTGTCACCGGACAGTTGGCGTCGTTCGCGCCCGACGCGAAGGTGATCCACGCCGACATCGATCCCGCTGAGATCGGCAAGAACCGCGTCGCCGATGTCCCGATCGTCGGCGACTGCAAGGCTGTCATCTCCGATCTGATCGAGACGCTGCGCAACGAGCGTGCCACCAGTGACACGTCACAGGATCTCACCGAGTGGTGGGCCTACCTCGACCGCATCCGCCGCACCTACCCGGTGAGCTACGACCGTCCCGCCGACGGTTCGATGTCGCCGGAGTTCGTCATCTCGCGCGTCGGGCAGCTCGCGGGCCCCGACGCCGTGTACTGCGCGGGCGTCGGTCAGCACCAGATGTGGGCCGCACAGTTCATCTCCTACGAGAAGCCACGCACGTGGCTGAACTCGGGTGGTCTCGGCACGATGGGCTACGCCGTTCCCGCGGCGATGGGCGCCAAGATGGCCGATCCCGACGCCGAGGTGTGGGCCATCGACGGCGATGGTTGTTTCCAGATGACTAACCAGGAGCTGGCCACCTGCGCGATCGAGGGCATCCCGATCAAGGTGGCGCTGATCAACAACGGCAACCTCGGTATGGTCCGCCAGTGGCAGACGCTCTTCTACGAGGAGCGCTACTCCAATACCGACCTCTCGACCCACTCGCGGCGAATCCCCGACTTCGTCAAGCTCGCGGAAGCGTTGGGCTGCGCAGCATTCCGTGTCGAGAACGAAGCCGACGTCGACGACGTGATCGCCAAGGCGCGTGAGATCAACGACCGCCCGGTCGTCATCGACTTCATCGTCGGCGCCGACGCCCAGGTCTGGCCGATGGTCGCAGCGGGTACCGGCAACGACGAGATCATGGCCGCCCGCGATATCCGGCCGCTCTTCGACGACGACGAGTCGGCCGCGGAGGACGTCGCCGAGATCCACGAAATCGTCAACCAGCAGACCAATCTCGGCCAGGAGGGTCGCAAGTGAGTACTCATACCCTGAGCGTTCTGGTCGAGGACCTGCCCGGTGTCCTCGCGCGCGTGTCGTCGCTCTTCTCGCGCCGCGGATTCAACATCGAGTCGCTCGCTGTCGGCCCGACCGAGATGAAGGGTGTCTCGCGAATGACCATCATGGTCTCCGTCGAGGACTTCCCACTCGAGCAGGTCACCAAGCAGCTCAACAAGCTGATCAATGTGATCAAGATCGTCGAGCAGGACCCGGCGTCGTCGGTGTCCCGCGAACTGATGATGGTCAAGGTGCGCTCCGACGCTTCGGTGCGCAGCGAGGTCATCGAGGTCGTGAATCTGTTCCGCGCCAAGGTGATCGACGTCTCGCCCGAGTCGTTGACCATCGAGGCGACCGGAACGTCGGAAAAATTGGAGGCCCTGCTGCGGATGCTCGATCCGTACGGCATCCGCGAGATCGCCCAGTCTGGTGCGGTCACACTGGGTCGAGGACCCAAGAGCATGTCGGCCAACCGCTGACGTTCTGAAGAAAACAACCTGTCGTAAGACAACATACGAGCCCCGGCCGCGAGACCACTTCGACTGGGGCACAAGTAGATATCGAAGGGAATCCAACTGTGGCGATCGAATTGTTCTATGACGACGATGCCGATCTGTCGATCATCCAGGGCCGCAAGGTCGCTGTGATCGGCTACGGCAGCCAGGGCCACGCGCACTCGCTGTCGCTGCGCGACTCCGGCGTCGACGTCGCGATCGGCCTGCGTGAGGGCTCCAAGTCGCGTGAGAAGGCGGAAGAGCAGGGCCTCAAGGTCATGTCGAACGCCGAGGCCGCCAAGTGGGCCGACGTCATCATGCTGCTCGCTCCCGACACCTCGCAGGCCAAGATCTTCACCGAGGACATCGAGCCGAACCTCAAGGACGGCGACGCGCTGTTCTTCGGCCACGGCCTCAACATCCACTTCGGCCTGATCAAGGCGCCGGAGAACGTCACCGTCGCGATGGTTGCCCCGAAGGGCCCCGGTCACCTCGTGCGTCGTCAGTTCGTCGACGGCAAGGGCGTTCCCGCCCTGATCGCCGTCGACCAGGACCCCAAGGGTGAGGGACAGGCGCTTGCACTGTCGTACGCCTCGGCTATCGGTGGTGGCCGCGCCGGCGTCATCAAGACGACCTTCAAGGAAGAGACCGAGACCGACCTCTTCGGTGAGCAGGCTGTGCTCTGTGGTGGCACCGAGGAACTGATCAAGACCGGCTTCGAGGTCATGGTCGAGGCGGGCTACGCACCCGAGATGGCCTACTTCGAGGTGCTGCACGAGCTCAAGCTCATCGTCGACCTGATCTACGAGGGTGGCATCGCTCGCATGAACTATTCGGTGTCCGACACCGCGGAGTTCGGTGGCTACCTGTCGGGCCCGCGTGTCATCGACGCCGACACCAAGGACCGCATGCGCGCCATCCTCTCCGACATCCAGGACGGCACCTTCGTCAAGCGCCTCGTCGCCAACGTCGAGGGCAGCAACAAGGAGCTCGAGGATCTGCGTCAGAAGAACGCCGAGCACCCGATCGAGGTCACCGGCAAGAAGCTGCGCGACCTGATGAGCTGGGTGGATCGTCCGATCACCGAAACCGCCTGATACTCAAAGCGCTCAGCACCGGCCCGGTTCCCGTCAGGGAGTCGGGCCGGTGTTCATCTGTTCGCCGTGCGCCCGCCGGGTCTGCCACACTGCTGCGGTGGGCGAACTGTGGATGTTGGAAGACCTCGAACCCTGGCCCGACGCACCAGAATCCGGCGGCATCTGCTCGCCGACGACTCTGTGGATCACTCCGGACACGATGGAGTTGCCCGACGAGGTGTGTGTCACCATCACAGCGAGAGTCGAGGCGCTGGTGGTAGGTGGTCGAGTCGAGCGCGTCGCGCACATCGGTCACGGCGTCACCACCATCGTCGGTTCCGGAGACGGCGATACCGGCGACGTGGAGCTGACCGGATGCCTCCTCTGGGATCACTACCTTTGGATGGACTTTCACACCGAGCCAACGGGACAATTGCGAATGACGCGGCGCGGCAGTCTCATTCAGCGAGCGATCAGTCACCCCACACGCAACCCGCACTGGTTCAGCGTCACGTACGAGGGTCCGATCGAATACTGGGCCGCGCCCAGGGTGAAGCCCGGGTATGACATCCGCTGGCGAGCGTCGACGGTGTCGCTGGGTGCGGCCTGATCGCACTGGTGCAGACGTAGACCGGCGACAAAGCAACACCCCGAGGCGAATTCGCCTCGGGGTGTTGTGGTGACTGTGTCGCGTCGATCAGATCAGCGAGAAACCCTTGTACTTGGTCGATTTCACGTAGTCGAGCACGGGGCCGATGTTGGTTCCGGTCTCCGGTCCGATGCAGCCGACGAAGTAGTACGCGTTGACCATGCCGACGAGCCGGTCGCCGACGATCACGGGGCTACCCGAATCGCCTTCGATGACGCAGATCTGGGAGAAGTGCACGTCACCGTCGGAGAACCACGAGATGCCGCAGGTGTTGCCGGTGGTACGACCCTGCTTGCATGCGACGGTGGGGAAGCCGAGGGGCTTGGTGTCGATGTGGTTGATCGTCACACCGTTCACGGTCCGCAGTGGAACGACGCGGCTCTTGTCGAACTCGATGATCGCGACGTCTTCTTTGGGGTCCGAGTAGGTGATGGTGCCTGCCTGGCCGCGACTCTGGAATGTCTCGGAGAGCACCTTCTGGCCGGGCTTGCCGCAGTGGCCGGCGGTGATACCGATCAGCTCACCGGTCCTGGCTTTCCCGATTGTGGTGAGGGTGCAGGCGGCTGCGCTGTTACCGCCCTTGAGGACCAGGATTCCCGACCCTCCGCCGAGATAGATCTTTGCCGGGGCAGCAGTGGCGCTACCGGCCCCCCAGCCGGCCAGCAATACTGCGGCGAGAACAGCCAGCATTGCTGTCAGCTTCCTCATCATTCACATGCTCCACTCTTGTTAACACCGGTCCCGCCCAAGCGGCGGGTCTTGCACACCGTAACGGTCAGCGGCCAAGACGAGCTGCACCTGGAATCCAGATGCGGTTGCTTTGCAACCTGTCTGTGATGACGTGTCCGATATTGGAATCGTCGGCCGCGTAATGACGATCACAATGTACAGGTGTTTCCTGAGTAAGAGCTCCGACGACGCAGACCGGCTGTTCAGGCGCGTCGGACGTCCCTCTAAGCTGAGTGCCGTACGTCCCTGGCGCTTCGATTACGTCCTTCGATATTTCGACACGTCTTCGGCGTCCCGATTCCTGTGTAACCGATCTACGGAGAATTCACTGTGACCTCAGCTGGCAGTCCGGTCGTCCTGATCGCCGACAAACTGGCCCCCTCGACCGTGGAAGCGCTCGGCGATGGCGTCGAGGTGCGGTGGGTCGATGGCCCTGACCGTCCCAAGCTCCTCGAGGCAGTGGTCGATGCGGACGCAATCCTCGTGCGGTCCGCCACCACCGTCGACGAGGAAGTGCTCGAGGCGGGCAAGAACCTCAAGATCATCGCCCGCGCAGGCGTGGGTCTCGACAACGTCGACGTACCTGCCGCGACCGCACGCGGCGTGATGGTGGTCAACGCTCCCACCTCCAACATCCACACCGCCGCCGAGCACGCCGTCTCGCTGCTGCTCTCGGCCGCACGTCAGATCCCCGCCGCCGACGCCACGCTGCGCGAGCACACCTGGAAGCGGTCGTCCTTCAATGGTGTCGAGATCTTCGACAAGACGGTCGGCGTCGTCGGGCTCGGTCGTATCGGACAGCTCGTTGCCGCGCGTCTCGCCGCGTTCGAGACACACGTCATCGCCTACGACCCCTACGTCTCGCCCGCCCGCGCGGCGCAGCTGGGTATCGAATTGGTCAGCCTCGACGAACTGCTCGAGCGTGCCGACTTCGTGACCGTGCACCTGCCGAAGACCCCGGAAACCCTCGGGTTGATCGGCGCCGACCAGCTCGCACGCACCAAGAAGGGCGTCATCATCGTCAACGCCGCTCGCGGTGGACTCGTCGACGAGCAGGCTCTCGCCGACGCGATCACCTCGGGCCAGGTGCGCGCTGCAGGCCTCGACGTCTTCGCCACCGAACCGTGCACCGACTCGCCGCTGTTCGAGCTGCCGCAGGTCGTCGTCACGCCGCACCTCGGTGCGTCGACCAGTGAGGCGCAGGATCGCGCGGGCACCGACGTCGCCAAGAGCGTGCGTCTCGCGCTTGCGGGCCACTTCGTTCCCGATGCCGTCAACATCACCGGTGGAGCCGTCGACGAAGAGGTCGCGCCGTGGCTGGAGATGTCGCGCAAGCTCGGCGTGCTGATCGGTGCGCTGAGCAGCGAACTGCCGTCGTCGATCGTCGTCGACGTTCGTGGTGAGCTCGCGTCGAGCAACGTCGACGTTCTCGCACTGTCTGCTCTCCGCGGACTCTTCTCGGCCGCGCTCGACGAACCGGTGACGTTCGTCAACGCGCCGACGGTCGCCGCCGAGCGCGGTGTGACCAGCGAAGTCGTGACCAACACCGAGAGCCCCAGCCATCGCAGCGTCGTCGACGTCAAGGCCGTCTACGCCGATGGTTCGGTGCACAACGTGTCGGGTGCGATCACCGAGCCTCGTCAGGTCGAGAAGATCGTCAACATCAACGGCCGCAACTTCGACCTGCGGGCCGAGGGACTCAACCTGCTCGTCAGCTACGTCGACCAGCCGGGTTCGCTGGGCAAGATCGGTACGTTGCTCGGCAACGCGGGCATCGACATTCTCGCCGCGGCGCTCTCGCAGGACACCGACGGTGGCGGCGCGACCATGATGCTGCGCGTGAGCAAGAACGTCGACGACGCCGTGGTCACCGAGATCTCCGAGGCTGTTGACGCGACCCTGATCGAGCAGGTGGATCTGTCATGAAACTCGCTGTCATCGCCGGAGACGGCATCGGCCCCGAGGTCATCTCCGAGGCGCTTGGCGTCTTGACGACGCTCGTGCCCGAGGTGGACGTCACCGAGTATGACCTCGGTGCTCGTCGCTACCACCGCAACGGAGAACTGCTCACCGACGATGATCTGGCGTCGCTTCGTGAGCACGACGCAATCCTGCTCGGCGCCATCGGCGATCCGTCGGTGCCCTCGGGTGTGCTCGAACGCGGACTGCTGCTCAAGATGCGGTTCGCGCTCGACCATCACGTCAATCTGCGGCCGTCGCATCGCTTCCCGGGCGTGACGTCGCCGCTGGCGGGCGATCCCGACATCGACTTCGTCGTGGTCCGTGAGGGCACGGAGGGTCCGTACACCGGCAACGGGGGAGCGGTCCGCGTCGACACCCCGCACGAGGTCGCGACCGAGGTCAGCGTCAACACCCGCTACGGGGTGGAGCGAGTGGTGCGCAACGCCTTCGAGCGTGCGACCAACCGTCGTAAGCATCTGACGTTGGTCCACAAGACCAACGTGCTGACCTTCGCTGGATCGTTGTGGAGCCGCACCGTCAACGCCGTTGCCGCGGAGTATCCCGACGTGAGCGTCGACTACTGCCACGTCGACGCCGCGACGATCTACCTGGTGACCGATCCGGGTCGGTTCGACGTGATCGTCACCGACAACCTGTTCGGCGACATCATCACCGACATCGCGGCAGCGGTCAGCGGCGGCATCGGCCTGGCGGCCTCGGGCAACATCGACGCCACGGGCACCAACCCCTCGATGTTCGAGCCGGTGCACGGCAGCGCCCCCGACATCGCCGGGCAGCAGAAGGCCGACCCGACCGCGGCCATCCTGTCGGTGGCGCTCCTGCTTGATCACCTCGGATACGCCGACGAAGCGCGCCGCGTCGAAAAGGCCGTCGCCGACGATCTTCTCGACCGCGACGGCGCGACGCTGTCGACCGGCGAGATCGGCAAGCGCATCCTGGATCGTCTCTGATCAGTTGTCGTCTTCTCGGGCCGGAACCCGAGGGTTCCGGCCCGAGTCGTCTGTGAGGGCACTGGCTCAGTGCACGTGAGCCCGCACCAGGGCCTGTCGGTCGACGGGGTCGCAGAAAACCGCGCCCCTCGGGATGTCGGAACGTACCGGTACATGCGAGCGACCCACGAGGCGCAACTTTCTGCGAGCGCGGCACGCGACAGATCGACCGCGCGACGCAAGTTGTTCTATTTAAACTAGAACTATATGATCAGGGCATGCTCATCCGCATCGACGCCGCAGATCGCGCGCCGATCTTCACTCAGATCGCCGCATCGGTTCGTGGCGGCATCGCGCGCGGGGAGTTGACCCAGGGCGAGCGGCTTCCGTCTGCTCGCGATCTGGCGGCGTCGCTTGACGTGAATATCCATACCGTCTTGCGCGCGTACCAAGAATTGCGCGACGAGGGACTGGTCGAGCTGCGCCGGGGTCGGGGTGCCGTGGTTTCCGGCGACGCGCCGCGCGCCGCCGAGCTCGCTGATGCGCTCGACCGACTCGTCGACGCGGCCCGCCGCTTCGGAGTCGGGCCAGCGGAACTGACCGTCGAAATCACCAGGAGGATGTCATGAACCATCCGTCGTCTCAACGCCGTTCGGGGAGAGTGGCAGCTTTCCTGCTGGGCACTCTGCCGTCCATCGCCGTGCTCGTCGTCGCGTTGGTGCTCTTGCGTATCTGGCGTGCGGATTTGCCGAAAGAGATTGCTACGCATTGGAACTCGCACGGAGTTGACGGCACGATGAGTCTGATCGGTGTCGTCGCCACCGTGGTGGTGATCGCGGTACTGGGCGCAGTCCTGGGAGGTGTGGCGGGGTGGTACATCCGTGAATCGGAGTCGCTGCGAGTCGCGCTCGCCCTTGTCAACGGGCTGACGGTGTTCGTGGTCGCCGGGATCGTGAGTACCGTTGGCGCCCAACGCGGTATCGCCAGTGTCAACGAACTCGGCATTCCGGCAATCGAACTCGTCGTCGCGGGTGTGATCGGACTGGTCGTGGGGCTGGTCACCGCGGCGCTGGTACGCCGCAGGGAGCTGCCGGCACCGGCGCCGGTCGGCGATGTGCCTGTCGCCGAACTCGCAGTGGGAGAACGCTTTCTGTGGCAGCGCCGAGTATCGACGTCGGCGACGTCGCTGGTCATCGTGGGACTTGTGCTGTTTCTAATCGTCGTGCTCGCGGTTCTCCTGCGGGAGCCATGGTTGGTGCTGCCGGGTGTCGTCGCCGCGTTGGCCGGTGCGATCCTGTGGTCTGCCCGCGTGACCGTTGATCGGGAGCGAATCGCCGTGCGAGGCGTTCTCGGGTGGCCTCGGGTCACCGTCCCCATGAGTGATGTCGTCCGCGCCGAAGTCGCTCAGGTCAACGCCTTGCGTGACTTCGGCGGGTACGGTCAACGGCTCTGTGTGCACGGCCGGTTGCGCGGAGTGCGCGGCATCGTCCTACGGTCCGGGCCCGCACTGATGCTGACTCGACTGGACGGCGGACGTGAACTCGTCGTCGTTCCCGATGCGCAGCAGGCCGCGGGCTTGGTCAATGCGTGCGTCGCGCAGGCACGCTCGCGTCGGTGACTTGCTCGACGGCCCGCGTAGTGCGTTCGACGGATTGGCGCGCGGGCCGATCAGCGTGACAATCGAGCTATCTGGTTCTGCACGTCAGCGTTACGGATCTGCGGGGCTACGAGACTGCCGGGTTACGAGACTGCCGGGTTACGAGACTGCCGGGTTACGAGACTCGGGGCTATGAGACTGCGGGGCCAAGAGACTACGGGTCTGCCGGATGCCGCCGAATCGGCGATGACGGGTGGTCGCCCTCAGGCGACCAATTCCTCCTGAGAGAGTGCGTCTTTCGGAATGAGTGGCGTCGCTACGACCGGTGCGGCGGCGCTGACGAGGAAGGCGAGTGGAAAGCCCGCAGCACCGATCAGAAGTCCGAACAATGGCGTGGTTGCCGCCGTTGCCAGGTACTGGGCGGTGTTCTGAATCGCGAGTCCGCGGCCACTCCATTGTGGCCCTGCGTATTCGGCGATCGCGGTGAATGCGAGACCATTGTCGGCAACCGTGATGATCGAGGCGATCATCATCAACGCCGGCGCCAACGGCGTGTGCAGCCAGTCGGTGACGGCCAGCAGCACCATCGCCGCTGCGGCGCCGATGGCGATCAGCCGAATCGGACGCATGCGTGACAACCAGGCATCCGACCAGCGACCGGCCGCGATCCTGCCCAATGCGCCGATCACCTGGGTGATCGTCACCAGAATGCCCGCTGCGGCGGGCGACCAGTGCCGCGCGACGATCAGCCAGGTCGGTACGAATGTCCACAACATCTGCTGCGGGATCACCAGCAAGACGCTGACTGCATGGACCCGTGCGAGAAACGAGCTCTCGCGGTACGGGTTTCGACGTTGTGCTGGGGCGGTGGTACCGGTTGTCGACGGCGCGGGCGGATCGATCACACCGAACACCACGGCAGCCAGACCGATCGCGGTCACCACGGCGGGCACCGCCAGTGCGGCGGCGACGGAGTGGCTTGCGGCGATGACGGGCATGGTCAGTGCGCAGACGCCGATGCCCAGCGGCTGTGCCATCTGCCGGATTCCCATTGCGGTGCCGCGCAATTCGGGCGGAAACCACCCGACGACGATGCGGCCGCTGGCTCCGTTGGCCGCGCCGGAACCCACTCCCGCGATGAACAGGCAGGCCGCTATCGCGACATACGACGCATGGGCGGCCGCGGTGATCGCGGCTGCGGACGTGCCGACAAGGGTGATGGAGACCGAGATCAGCAGGATCGTCCGCTCGCCGTATCGATCAAGAAGCGTGCCCCAGCCGACGATCGCGATCATGAGGCCGATCGTCGGGATCGTGGCCAGTACGGAGGCCTGGGCGAGTGACATGCCCTGCTGGGTGTGTAGCGCTGGGATGAGGTACGCGACCCCTCCGACGACAACCGCAGTCGTCATCGCGGCGACCAACGAGCACGCGAGCATGGTCCAGCGCCTGGTGTTGCTGATGGTGGACGTAGTCGTCATCGCGGACCTCCTTCGGGTGTGTCCTGGCAGCGAGGACCAGGTGGCGTCGCCGCACATCTCGAGCCGCTCTCAAATAATGAGATGATATTTTCACATTCTAAGACCGATGCGACGTCGGCTCAATTTCGCGTCCCACAGAGTGGACGCGGTGGGTGCGCTAGTGTTCTTGGTATGCGTCTTGGCCGAATTGCGAGTCCTGATGGTGTGGCTTTCGTCTCGATCGAAGAGTCGGACGGCTCTTCGATCGCCAAGGAAATCGCCGAACATCCCTTTGGTACACCGACGTTCACGGGCAGATCGTGGCCGCTGGCCGACGTTCGATTGCTGGCGCCGATCCTCGCGTCCAAGGTGATCTGCGTCGGGAAGAACTACGCGGCACACGCCGCCGAAATGGGTTCGGAAGCGCCGGAGAGTCCTGTGATCTTCCTCAAACCCAACACCTCCATCGTCGGACCCGAGGTGCCCATCGTGCGCCCGCCGTCGTCGGAACGCGTCGACTTCGAAGGTGAGCTCGCCATAGTGATCGGACGTCCGTGCAAGGACGTGAAGGCTGCCGACGCCGCCGGTGCGATCCTCGGCTACACGGTCGCCAATGACGTGACCGCTCGCGATCAGCAGAAGATCGACGGTCAATGGACGCGCGCCAAGGGCTACGACACCTTCTGCCCACTCGGACCCTGGATCGAGACCTCGTTCGACCCGTCCGACGCCGCGATCACGACGGAACTCGACGGCGAGGTGCGTCAACGCAGTCGCACATCGCTCATGCTCCACGACGTCGGAGCGCTGGTGGAATGGATCTCACGCGTGATGACCCTGCTCCCGGGTGACGTGATCCTGACCGGAACACCCGAGGGAATCGGTCCTATGGTTGCCGGCCAACGTGTTTCGGTCACGGTGGAGGGCATCGGCACACTGAGCAATCCGGTGGTCGACAAGCCGTGAGCGGATCGGGCGTGGCGCGCGTCAACGGAATAGAGCTCGCCTACGAGCGCACGGGCGCGGGCCCCGCGGTCGTGATGGTGATGGGCAGCGGCAGCCCGGGGCGCGTGTGGAAGGCCAATCAGGTTCCCGCGCTTGTGAAAGCCGGGTACGAGGTCGTCACATTCGACAACCGCGGTATCGCGCCGTCGTCGGAGTGTGCCGACGGGTTCACCCTCGACGACATGGTCGCCGACACCGCGAGCCTGATCGAATCGCTCGGCATTGCACCGGCATTCGTCGTCGGAACCTCTCTCGGCGCACGGATCACACAGGAGTTGGCGCTCGCGCGACCGAATCTCGTCCGCGGCGCGGTGATGATGGCGACCTACGGGCGTACCACCGTTCTGCAGGAGACCTTCTCGGTGGGCGAGCGCGCGCTGTACGACAACGGAGTCGAGTTGCCGCCAGAGTACGAGGCGGCGATCACTGCCGAGCAGAACCTCTCCGCCCACACGCTTGCCGACGACCGCGCGACCCGCGACTGGCTCGACGTCATGATGTTCTCGCAGCAGAAGATGACGCCGGGTATGCGTGCGCAACTCGGAATCCACACGAACGAGCCCAACCGACTCGACGCGTACCGCCGCATCGCCGTTCCGTCGCTCGTCGTCGGATTCAGCGACGACAGACGACTTCCCGTCGAGCTCGCCCGTGAAGTGGCCGATGCGATCCCCACCGCGGAGTATGCGCAGGTCGACAAGGCCGGGCACTTTGGGTATCTCGAGCAGCCAGCCGAGGTGAATCGACTGCTGATCGACTTCCTCGGTCGCCAC
The DNA here is from genome assembly GCF_001665715.1 of Gordonia sp. 852002-10350_SCH5691597. Taxonomy (NCBI): domain Bacteria; kingdom Bacillati; phylum Actinomycetota; class Actinomycetes; order Mycobacteriales; family Gordoniaceae; genus Gordonia; species Gordonia sp. 852002-10350_SCH5691597. The sequence goes on along the minus strand of NZ_LZMO01000188.1, from coordinate 43,352 downwards.
CGCGACTGAGCACGCGGTCGGAGGTCGGCGCCCATTCGATACGCTGACCTCCATGAGCAGCGCGCAGGGAGTCCGTGTCCGTTTCTGTCCGTCGCCCACGGGCACACCGCATGTGGGAATGGTGCGGACCGCTTTGTTCAACTTCGCCCAGGCTCGTCATGACAAGGGCACCTTCGTTTTCCGGATCGAAGACACCGACGCCGCGCGCGACAGCCAGGAATCCTACGACGCGATCCTCGAGTCGCTGCGCTGGCTCGGGCTCGACTGGGACGAGGGCCCCGAGGTCGGCGGCCCGTATGCGCCCTATCGGCAGTCGGAACGTCGCGGCATCCACCAGGACGTCGTGAAGCAACTCCTCGACGCGGGTGAGGCTTACGAGGCGTTCTCGACGCCCGAGGAGGTCGAGGCCCGCCACCGCGCGGCAGGGCGCGACCCCAAGCTCGGTTACGACAACTTCGACCGCGACCTGACCGACGAACAGCGCGAGGCCTATCGCGCCGAGGGACGCAAAGCCGTTGTCCGACTTCCGATGCCCGATCACGACATCACCTGGAACGATCTCGTACGCGGGCCGACGACCATCAAGGCCGGCACCGTCCCCGACTTCGCACTCACGCGCGCCAACGGCGACCCTCTCTACACGCTGGTCAATCCTGTCGACGACGCGATGATGAAGATCACCCACGTGTTGCGCGGTGAAGACCTCTTCTCGTCGACGCCCCGTCAGATCGCGCTGTACGAGGCGCTCATCCGGATCGGCGTAGCCGAGCGTGTCCCGGAGTTCGGGCACCTGCCGTTCGTGATGGGGGAGGGCAACAAGAAACTCTCCAAGCGCGACCCGCAGTCGAATCTCTTCCACCATCGCGATCGTGGATTCCTCCCGGAGGGTCTGCTCAACTACCTCGCGCTGCTCGGTTGGGGCTACTCCCACGAGACCGACGTGTTCACGCTCGAGCAGATGATCGACAAGTTCGACGTCCGCGACGTGAACTCCAACCCGGCACGCTTCGATCAGAAGAAGGCCGACGCGATCAACGCAGAGCACATCCGCATGCTCGACCTCGACGACTTCGCGGCGAGGCTCAAGGCGTACCTGGTCACCCAGGGATTCCTCACCGTCCCGATCGACGACGAGCAGTTCACCACGATCGCAGAACTGGTACAGACCCGTATCCAGGTTCTCGGTGAGGCATGGCCGCTCATCTCTTTCCTTTATGTCAGCGATGACGAGTTCGCGATCGACGAGAAGTCGGCGGCGAAGAACCTCGGCGCCGACGCCGGGCCGGTCCTCGACGCCGCGATCTCGACGCTGTCCTCGCTCGCCGAGTGGAACACCGACGCCATCCAAGAAGCTCTGACGACCGCGCTGGTCGACGGACTCGAACTCAAACCACGAAAGGCGTTCGGGCCCGTGCGCGTGGCGATCACCGGATCGCACATCAGTCCGCCGCTGTTCGAGTCGATGGAGTTGCTCGGACGCGACAAGAGCCTCGCACGACTCCGGTCGGCAGCGGACCAGGTGGCCAATTAGCGGGTCTGACCAGGCGATTTGTAGTAACCCGGTCGGCCTCTGCTAGGCTATCGCAGGTTGTTTTCCTCACGGAGAACGAGACCTTTGGGGTATGGTGTAATTGGCAACACAGCGGTTTCTGGTACCGCCATTCTAGGTTCGAGTCCTGGTACCCCAGCGAAAGCCGGGACACCACACCCTGGTTTTTCAATTGAATATAGAGACATCTGATGTCGTTTCTTGGCCCCGTCGTCTAGCGGCCTAGGACGCCGCCCTCTCAAGGCGGTAGCGCGGGTTCGAATCCCGTCGGGGCTACAAGAAAAACGCACTTCTCCTTTCGGAGAGGTGCGTTTTTTCGTTGCCGCGCCTTCGAAAGCGAGTCAGGCCTTTGACCCCGATGAGTCGACGACGGCCGTCGACCCGGCGACTGGCATCGGGTCGAGGCCGAGCTTGCGGTGGTCCCAGGACCGCACGCGGGACGGGACGAGCCGCACGGCGACGCGCTTGTGCATCATCTGGTCGACGAAGGGCTTCATCTCGTCGGTGTAGGGGCCCGTGTAGCGTTCCCAGACGCTCACGCCGATGCGGTGGCAATGGTCGGGATCGTCGTGGATTTCCGCATGTCCTTCAAAGGCGACGCCGCGCAAAGTGTCGTAGGTGTCGCCATCTTCGATGAGGACCGAGCATCGCGCGTCGCGGCCGAGGTTGACCGCCTTCTGTGACTTGGCCTTTGTCTCGAACCAGATCTCGCCGTCGATGACGCCGTACCACATGGCGACGAGATGGATGCCGCCGTCGGCGCCGTGGGTCGCGAGAGTTGCTGTGCGACTGCGTTCGACGAAGTCGGTGATCTCGGCGTCGGACATGACGATCTGTTGACGTTGGTTTGTTCCCATGCCCAGACGCTAACTCCAATCAGCCTCGCGTGGTTGGTACTAACCGTTTCTGGATGGCCTCGGCGGCGGCGAGTAGATCGGCAGCCCATCGAGCGCCGGGGCGTCGGCCCATGCGATCGATCGGCCCTGAGACCGAGATCGCCGCAACCACATCGCCGTTGGCGTCGCGCAGCGGTGCCGAGACACTGGCGACACCCGCGGCTCGCTCACCAGCGCTCTGCGCCCAGCCGCGGCGGCGGATCTCGTAGAGTGCGCGTTCGCTGAAGACGCTGTCGTGTAGAAGCGCCCGCTGAGTCGACGGTTCGGCCCAGGCGAGCAGGACCTTGGCCGCCGAGCCCGCACTCATCGGGAAGCGGGTGCCAACGGGTACGGTGTCGCGGAGTCCGGTTGGCGGTTCCATGGCCGCGATGCAGACGCGTTCGGAGCCTTCTCGGCGATAGACCTGAACGGACTCGCCGGTGATCTCACGCAGTCGGGGGAGCACCATGAGTGCGGCCTCCTGGATGGGATCGTGCGCGCTCGACGCCAACTCGCTCAGGGCGGGCCCCGGGTACCACCGTCCGGCGGCGTTGCGTGCGAGCAGGCGGTGCGTCTCCAACCCGACGGCCAACCGATGGGCCGTTGCCCGCGGCAGGCTGGTGCGCTCGCAGAGCTCCGTGAGGTTGGCAGGGGCATGCGCGACGGCCCGTAATACGATCACGGACTTGTCGAGTACACCGATTCCGCTCTGCGGTTCCGGTGCGCTATCCTTTCCCATAGGACGATACTAGCGGTCCACATCGTGAGATGCACGCGAGAGGCGGCACAGCCCGCCGACTCTCGCCGCACCCCACCCGAAACCACAAGTGCTACAGCCAGAATGAGTGCAGTGATGACGAACAGCGCAAGTAAGCCTCGTACTCTCGCCGAGAAGGTGTGGGATGACCACGTCGTCGTACGCGGAGACGCGAACGGCGGGAACGACCCCGATCTGATCTTCATTGATCTCCACCTCGTTCACGAGGTCACCAGCCCGCAGGCATTCGAGGGTCTGCGGCTCGCGGGCAGGCCTGTGCATCGACCGGATCTGACGATCGCGACCGAGGATCATAATGTGCCGACAGTCGACACCAACCTGCCCATCGCCGACCCGGTGTCCCGGACTCAGGTCGACACTCTGCGAAGCAACTGTGAAGAGTTCGGTATTCGCCTGCATCCCATGGGCGATAAGGAACAGGGCATCGTTCACGTCGTCGGACCTCAGCTGGGACTGACCCAGCCGGGAATGACGGTTGTCTGCGGCGACAGTCACACGTCGACCCACGGCGCCTTCGGTGCGCTCGCAATGGGAATCGGGACATCGGAGGTCGAGCACGTGCTCGCGACGCAGACGCTGTCGTTGCGGCCGTTCAAAACGATGGCCATCACGGTCGACGGCGAATTGGCGCCCGGTGTCACGAGTAAAGATCTGATCCTGGCCGTCATCGCCAAGATCGGTACGGGCGGCGGACAGGGTTACGTGCTCGAGTATCGCGGTAGCGCCATCGAAAAACTCTCGATGGAAGCGCGGATGACCATCTGCAACATGTCGATCGAGGCGGGCGCGCGTGCGGGCATGATCGCTCCCGATGAGATCACCTTCGATTTCCTCAAGGGCCGTCCCAATGCTCCGAAGGGAGCCGATTGGGATGCGGCGGTCGAGTATTGGAAGTCGTTGCGCACCGATGACGACGCCGAATTCGACGAAGAAGTGCATATCGATGGCGCGTCGTTGAGTCCCTTCGTCACGTGGGGCACCAATCCCGGCCAGGGAGCGCCACTCTCCGCGTCGGTGCCGGATCCGGCCGACTTCGGCGACGAGAACGCGGCGGTCGCGGCGTCGAAAGCCCTTGAGTACATGGACCTCACCCCCGGAACCCCGTTGCGTGAGATCAGTGTCGACACCGTCTTCGTCGGCTCGTGCACGAACGGGCGGATCGAGGACTTGCGTGCGGTCGCCGAGATCCTCGACGGTCGAACGGTCGCCGAAGGTGTTCGGATGCTTGTGGTCCCGGGTTCGATGCGGGTGCGTGCGCAGGCCGACGAGGAGGGTCTCGGTGAGATCTTCACCGCCGCAGGCGCGGAGTGGCGTCAGGCCGGTTGCTCGATGTGTCTTGGAATGAACCCAGATCAGCTCTCGCCCGGCGAGCGCTGCGCGTCGACGTCGAACCGCAACTTCGAAGGGCGACAAGGCAAGGGCGGCCGTACGCATCTCGTGTCACCCGCCGTCGCCGCGGCAACGGCTGTGCGAGGCACACTGTCGTCGCCCGCGGATCTGTGACAGGCGCGCAACGCGCCGTCTGAGTCCGCCATCACCGAAGCCAACTCCCAGATCGCAAGAGGCACACATCATGGAACCGTTCATCACTCACACAGGCATCGGCGTTCCGCTGCGTCGAAGCAACGTCGACACCGACCAGATCATCCCCGCCGTCTACCTGAAGCGTGTGACCCGCACGGGTTTTGAGGACGGACTGTTCGCCGGGTGGCGCACCGACCCCGACTTCATCCTCAACGTCGAACCCTGGAATCGCGGTTCGGTTCTGGTCGCGGGTCCCGACTTCGGCACCGGGTCGTCGCGCGAGCACGCGGTCTGGGCGCTGTCGGACTTCGGTTTTCGTGTCGTCATCTCGTCGAGGTTCGCAGACATCTTCCGCGGCAACGCCGGAAAGGCCGGTCTCGTCGCCGCACAGGTCGAGCAATCCGACGTCGAACTGCTCTGGAAGCGTCTCGAAGAGCAGCCGGGTCTCGAACTGACTGTGAGCCTCGAAGATAGGACCGTAACCGCGGGAGACCTCGTGGTGCCGTTGACAATTGATGACTACACGCGGTGGCGTCTGATGGAGGGACTCGACGACATCGGGCTGACATTACGGCAGGTAGACGCGATTTCTGAGTACGAGCAGCGTCGCCCGTCATGGAAGCCGACAACATTGCCGCTCTGATTTTCGGCTCCAGGCAAGCCTTTCCGCGATACGACGATGGAAGTGCCCGAAAGCGTGACGAATTGGTGACACGTCACGCTAATTGGCGTGGAAGATGGAAGTTTTCGGCGTCGACGTTTACCGTGTGGTGGTAGCTGGCCTGATAAGAGGGCCAGATCGGCTTGCGGAGGTATCCAATGAACAAGGCAGAGCTCATCGATGAGCTGACAGTAAAACTCGACACGGATCGAAAGACCGCGACCGAGGCGGTCGAGCAGTTGGTCGACTCGATCGTGCGCGCAGTCAACAAGGGTGAGAGCGTCACCATCACCGGCTTCGGTGTCTTCGAGAAGCGTCGTCGCGCACCACGCGTCGCGCGTAACCCGCGCACAGGCGAGACCGTGAAGGTTCGCGCGACGTCGGTGCCCGCGTTCCGTCCGGGTGCTCAGTTCAAGGCTGTCGTGTCCGGCAAGCAGAAGCTCGCCTCGTCGGGTCCGGCCGTGAAGCGTGGCAGCGGCGCCACCACGGGTACCGCGGCCAAGAAGACCACTGCGGCAAAGAAGTCGACAGGTACTGCGGCCAAGAAGACAACCGCGGCCAAGAAGACCACGACTGCGGCGAAGAAGACCACGCCGGCAAAGAAGACCACGACCGCGGCGAAGAAGACCACGCCGGCAAAGAAGACGACGGCCAAGAAGACAGCCGCCAAGAAGACGACCCGTCGCTGAAAGTTCGCAGCGACAAGTTCACATTCTCAACTCACCCCCGATGGCCTTCCCCCGTCGGGGGTGAGGTGCGTTCGGACCCGATTCAGCCCCTGTAGCCAATCGCCCTGGGCCCGACCAACCCCCGGGCCCGACCAACCCCGGGGCCCGGTCAACCCCTGGGCCCGGTCAACCGCTCCGGCGGGTCACTCGACGTCGTGGCGGGGGAACGGGCTGTCGATGTGGTCGGCGGCGACGAGCTTGCCCTGATGCGTCGATACCACCCAGACGCTCGCCTTGCGGTTCCGCGCGGCGGGCAACGAGACGCCGTCCTGCTTGCCCCACCACTCCATGAGCGGCGGAATCACCTTGCCCTGACTACATACTGCGCGCACGACGGAGCCAGAATCGGTCGCGAGGTCGACGATGCGTCGTTGCGCGGCAACGGGGTCGTCGCGGTAGGCCTCTTCCGACAGCGTCGATTCCGTGATGATCGGCACCCCCAGTGCGCGCGCGGTCGGCGCAACGGTTTGCTCGCACCTGGTCCGGTCGGCGCTGTGTATCTCGTTGGTACCGAACGCGGGGAGCAGCGCCGACAGCGCGTCGGCCTGTGTGCGTCCCTCGGGGTCGAGCGGACGCAGCCGGTCGTCGCCGTGGTAGCGGGAACGACTGCCTGCCTTGGCGTGGCGAACCAGCAGCAGAGTATCGAGATCGACTGGGAGCCTTAGGAATTCGCGTAGTACGCGGCGATCCTGCGAGTAGCTCAGAAGCCGCTCTGCCGCGTCGATGCCGAGCCACTCCATCTCGTCGACTTCGTGGTTCTCGACGAAATCTCCGCCGACAGCTCGAGCCGACCAGTACCGCACGCGCTTTCGGCCGCTCGAGATGTCGTAGCCGACGTCGCGGAGATGCCTGCCGATCCGTACGCGGTAACCGGTCTCCTCGCCGATCTCACGGACCGCGGTCATCACGAGTGTCTCGTCGGCTTCGATCTTCCCTTTGGGAAGGGTCCAGTCGTCGTAGCGAGGTCGGTGGATCACACCGATCTCGACACCGTTGTTCTCCCGCGGACGCCACAGCACGCCGCCCGCGGCCCAGATCGTCTTGAGTGTCTTGGACATTGCCTGTGATGCTAGTGGCCGAAGGTTACGAAAAGGGTGGGCTTGTCACATGCCTGCGTCGCGACGGCGGGTGCGCCGCATCATCTGTCGTTGATGGTCGCGTACCTCTTCGCCCGCGGCGGGTGAGGCCATCCAGCTTCCGTCCGATTGCAGGACCCAGCATCGTGTTCGGGGGTCGAGCGCCGAATCGAAGATGTCGCCGAGTTCAGCGGTGAGCCGGTCATCGCGCACCTGCACCATCACCTCGATACGTCGATCGAGGTTGCGGTGCATCATGTCGGCACTGCCGATCCAGTACTCATCCTGCGCCCCGAAATGGAAGATGCGTGAGTGTTCGAGGAATTGGCCGAGGATCGAGCGCACATGAATGTTGTCGCTGACGCCCGGCATCCCGGGACGCAATGCGCAGATTCCACGCACGACGATTTCGACCGGAACACCGTTTTGCGATGCGCGGTACAGGGCATCGATCACCTGCTCGTCGACGAGGGCGTTGGCCTTCAACCGAACTCGGGCGCGGGGATCGCCCTCATGCTTGAGATCGATCTCACGGTTGATGCGCTCGACGATGCCGGAACGAATCCCGGTAGGGGCGACCAGGATGTTGCGGTACTCGCGTTTGCGGGAGTAACCAGTGAGCGTGTTGAACAGATCGGTCAGGTCGGCGCCGATGTCCGGTGCGGCAGTGAACAATCCGACGTCCTCGTAGAGCCGCGCGGTCTTCGGATTGTAATTGCCGGTGCCGATGTGGCAGTAGCGTCGGATCGACGATCCCTCACGACGCACCACAAGGCATGTCTTGCAGTGGGTTTTGAGTCCGACAAGGCCGTAGACGACGTGCACGCCTGCCTGCTCGAGCTGGCGCGCCCACTTGATGTTGGCCTGTTCGTCGAAGCGAGCCTTGATCTCGACGAGAGCCACGACCTGCTTGCCTGCCTCGGCAGCGTCGATGAGCGCGTTGACAATCGGCGAGTCACCGGAGGTGCGATACAACGTCTGCTTGATCGCGAGGACCTGCGGGTCGGCTGCAGCCTGCTCGATGAATCGCTGCACGCTCGTCGAGAACGAATCGTAGGGGTGGTGCACGAGGACATCGCCTTCGCGCAACGTGGAGAACACACTCTTGGGCGTCTCCCGCTCGCCGAACGCGGGATGTGTCGACGGTACGAACGGGGGGTCCTTGAGCTGTGGCCGGTCGAGCGAACCGATCTCGAACAGCGACGCCAAATCGAGCAGCCCGGGAACCTGGATCACGTCGGCGGGGTTGACGTCGAGTTCACGCAGGAGCAGTTCGAGCATGTGCTCGGTCATGTCGTCGGCGACCTCGAGTCGGACCGGCGAACCGAACCGGCGTCGTGCGAGTTCACGTTCGAGCGCCTGAAGCAGGTCTTCGTCGCGATCCTCTTCGACCTCGAAGTCTGCGTTGCGCGTGATGCGGAACGCGTGGTGCTCCACGATCTCCATGCCAGGGAACAGATGTCCGAGATTGGCGGCGATCAGATTCTCCATCGGAAGGAAGATCGCGGTGCGATTTCCTTTGCCGTCGGCTTCCGCACTGGGCGGCATCAGTCGATCGACACGGACGAACCGATTGACGTTGTCGGGCACCTTGACTCGCGCGAAGTGCTCGCCACCCTCGCCGGCGTCGCGCACCGTGACAGCGAGGTTGAGGCTCAGTCCGCTGATGTAGGGGAAGGGGTGTGCGGGATCGACGGCGAGGGGCGTCAGCACCGGGAACACGTCATCGTGGAAGTACTCGACCATCCGGGCCTGCTGGGCCTCGGTCAGATCCGACCAGCCGACGACGTAGATGTCGTTGTCCGCCAGTGCAGGACGCACCGAGTCGAGGAACACTCTGGCGTGCCGGTCGGCGAGGGTCTGGGTGCGTCCGGCGATCCGCAGCAACTGTTCGCGCGGGGAGAGTCCGTCGGCTGAGCGCACCGACAGGCCGGTTTCGTCACGGCGCTTGAGACCCGCGACGCGGACCATGAAGAACTCGTCGAGATTCGACGCGAAGATCGCGAGGAACTTCGCGCGTTCGAGCAGCGGGATCGACGTGTCCTCGGCGAGGGCGAGAACACGCGAATTGAAGTCGAGCCAACTCAGCTCGCGATTGAGGTATCTGTCCTCGGGAAGATCGGCTGACTCGCCCGGTTCGAGAGTTGCCGCGGGCGGCGCACCAGGAATCGCACTGATCGGTTGTGTGGTGACCGGAGTCGTCGTGGTGTCGTCAGCTGTGCTCACCGTTCAATCATGACGCATCGGACTGATCGCCGACACCGCTGGCCGTCGCGTCGGAGATCTCGGCATTTCCGAGCACAGAGAGTGTGTGCTCGCCGACGCCGAGTCGCAGTGCGGCGGCGAGATCGTCGACGGTGTCGACGTCGGTGCGCACGTCGGGCCAGAGGAGATGCTCTGGGTCGAGTTCGACAACGCCCGCGGAACGATGCGCCGCAGCCGAATCCGGCCCGAAACGCGGCAATTCGTGCGCTGTCATCGGCCGCAGCAGAAGAGATGTGCCCGTGCCTGCGCGGTCGGTCACCATCGACTCGCCGCGCTCGACTGCGGCGTCGACGATCTCGCGCAGACTCGACGGCTGCGCCGCGGGAAGGTCGGCCTGGACGATCACGACCCATCGATGCAAAGGCCACATGGTTCGAGCCTCCGCGGCGCCGAGCGCGTAGGCCGCGTTCAGGTCGCCTGCGACGTCGCCGGGCTCGTCGACGACGTGTGCCGAGAGCTGCTGGGCCCGCTCGCGGACCCGGTCGTCCGGGGTCACGACCACGACGTCGCGAATTCCTGCTTCGTGCAGGGTGCCGATGGTGTCCGCGAGCATGGCGAGCACGAAGGCGCCCGGATCGGCCCGCAGGCGCTCGCGCTGTGCGGGGGAGAGCTCGATCAGGGACGTCTCGGGAGTCTCAACCCCTGCGGCGTCGCTCATGGTGGAGACCAGACGCGATTTGGCGTCGCCGAGTCGTTTGACCGCGAGGACCGCGACCACGGTGCCGAGCGCGCACTCGTCGCCGGAGTCGCCGCAGTGCTGCCCGCGACCGGCGGGTACCGGAGCGTCGGCGGGCATGCGTCGTCGCTCGTTCGGATGACCGCGTACACAGGAGAGGGTCATGTAGACATGATGACCCATGCACGAGAGGACGTGTGGACGCGAGGGGTGATCGGCGTCGGAGGTTCTCGAATCGATCGGACGGGCATCGTCGGCGGTCTACCCTTGACCGAAGCGATGTCGGGCGAATGAGGAGAGTTGTGCGGGCGGTTGTGATGGGTGCCGGGTCATGGGGCACGGCGACGGCGAAGGTACTCAGCGACGCGGGGACCGACACCACCCTGTGGTGTCGGCGGGAAGAACTCGCCGATCGGATCAACGAGTCGCATACCAATGCCGACTACCTGGCGGGAATCACCCTTCCCGCGAATCTCACGGCGTCGAGCGACATCGCCGAGGCGCTGACCGACGCCGATCTCGTGGTGTGTGCTGTCCCGGCGCAGTCGCTGCGCGACAACCTCGCCAACTGGCGCCCGCACCTGAGCGACGACGCGACGCTGGTCTCGCTGGCCAAGGGCATCGAGACGTCGACGCTGATGCGTATGAGCGAGGTGATCGCCGAGGTCGCAGAGGTTCCCGCCGAGCAGATCGCGGTGCTCACCGGGCCGAATCTCGCGCGTGAGGTCGCCGAGGGCCAGCCCGCCGCAACGGTGATCGCGTGCTCCGACCTCGCGCGTGCCGAACAGCTACAGCAGATGTTCAACACCGGGTACTTCCGGCCGTACACCAACACCGACGTCATCGGCTGTGAGATCGGCGGTGCGGTCAAGAACGTGATCGCGCTGGCGTGCGGTATGGCCAGCGGCGTCGGATTCGGGCAGAACACCCTCGCGACGATCATCACTCGTGGCCTCGCGGAGACCATCAGACTCTCGAGCGCAGTCGGTGGGCAGATCGAGACCCTCGCCGGTCTCGCGGGTATCGGCGACCTCGTCGCCACCTGCTCGTCGCCGCTGTCGCGCAACCGCACCTTCGGTGCTCATCTCGGGCAGGGTGCGACGATGGAAGAGGCGCAGGCCGCAGCGTCGGGTCAGGTCGCCGAGGGCGTGAAGTCGTGCACGTCCGTCACGGCACTCGCCGAGAAATACCAGGTCTCCATGCCGCTCACCGAAGCTGTGAACAGTGTCTGCCACGACGGCCTGCCCGTCGCCGAAGCGGTCAGCTCATTGCTGGGTCGCAAGACCAAACCGGAGTTCCGAGCCGGCGACGCGTGATCTACCCGCGGCCGGACGGTACGAAAGCGGTTGCCGCTCAGCCGAAGTCGAGTGGTCCTCGGGGGAGTGTCCGTTCGATGGCGGCCGAGACGTCGGTGATCGGTCCGTTGCCCGCGTTCACCGGAACCCACAGCGCAACGTACGGGCGGTGATCGACGCAGATGAACGCCTGCCCGGAACCCTCGATGGAATCGGTGATGAACCACTGCACGGGGTTGACCACCTGCAGGTTGCTGGTGGGGGAGAGCTCCGCCGGGCGCGAGACGCCGCACCGCACGATCACCGGATCGCCGTCTTTGCTCGCAGGCCAACTGGCCTGTGTTCCCGAGATCGTCTTGTTGCCGTATCCCTCGAAGGTCTGCGGCAGCGCGGCGAGGAACTTCGGGCATTCGGCGGGAGTCGACGACTCCGCGGCGTACGAGTCGACGGGCGTCGAGTCCGAGTTGCCCGGACGAAGCGCCGCGAACACGATGAAGCCCACGATCACCATCACCGGAATCGTCACCAGTGTGGCGATCAGCGCCGGACTCAGCCGCGGTCCTGAGTCGCCGTAGCGCGCGTGCGTCGTGTCCTCGACGCTTTCGGCGGAGCCGGACTTTTTGACGCCTTCGGCCGCGCTGCCACGTTCGGCGTCGGTCTCTTCCGCGCGGTCGGCGTTGTTGTCGGGTTCGTCCGGTCCGGGTGGGGTCACGTCGACAACCCTAGGACATCGCCGCGCAGCTCCTGTGGCGTGCCGGTCAGTGCGCTGCGTTCACCACCGGGCATGTCAGGGTGCGTGTGATGCCGTCGACCTTCTGGATCTGAGGTACGACGTCGTTGTTCAGGTGGCCCGCATCGGTGGCCTCGACCCGCACGATCACGTCGTAGGGTCCACTGACCTCCTCGGAGGAGGCAACTCCGGAGATCTCTGCGATCGTCGCAGCCGCCAATGCGGCTCGTCCGACCTCCGTCTGGATCAGTATGTATGCCTGAACCACGGCCATCCTCTCGTATCCACTGTGCCGTCGGCCCCGGGCTGGGGAGCGGCGAGTCGACGCCCGCGGCAAGCCGCCGAAGGCATCTGGCTCCGGTCTCCCGGAAACCACTTCGCGCGTCGAAGCGCCACACGAAGTCACTACACTGTGGGGATATTGTCACCACAACGCCGCGAGAGCGCGAACCGAAACGAATAACCGTGGAGCCGACGAGGAGTTGACAGTGGCAGGTGGCGACGAGAACGCCACGACCCCCGACCACCCGGAGCCCAGTGGTGTCACAGTCGGTGACCTGGGTGAGCGGGCGCTCATCTCGCTGTTCACCTCGGCGGCGACGACCGCAACGTCGGGCGACATCGTCGTCGGATCCGGTGACGACGCCGCCATTTTCGACGCGGGTGGTCCGACCGTCATCAGTACGGACACCGCCGTGCAGAACCGTCACTTTCGCTTCGAGTGGTCGACGCCGCGCCAGATCGGAGAGCGGGCGGTGATCCAGAGCGCGGCTGACATCGCGGCGATGGGGGCACGTACGGTCGGCGTCGTCGTATCGATCGCATGTCCGGTGAGCACTCCCGCTGCCACTCTGACCGAGATCAATGACGGCATCCTCGCCGCAACCCATCGTCTCGGCGGTCGAGTGCTCGGCGGCGACCTCGTCGCCGCAGACGAGGTGGTGCTGACCGTCACATCGGTGGGTGCACTCGACGGACTCACTCCGGTGGCGTTGACCGGCGCGCAGGTCGGCGATGTGCTGGCTGTGAGCGGACCGCTCGGCAGCGCCGCCGCCGGGCTCGCCGTCCTGCTCGCCGCTGACGAATGCGACGACGACGGCGAGCGCAGTGCGCAGCGCTCCCGACTACGTGCACAGCACACCGAGGTGGTGGATTCGCACCGTCTGCCCAACCCCGACCTCTCGGCGGGTGTGGTGGCGGCGCGCGCAGGCGCTCACGCCATGACCGATGTCTCCGACGGACTGGTCGAGGAGCTGAAGACCCTGGCGGCAGCGTCGAATGTCGCTCTTGCAGTTGATGTCTCGCGAGTTCCGCGAACAGAGGCGACCAGACGAGCCGCGGCCGAACTCGGTGAGTCCGACGACATCTGGGCACTGACCGGCGGCGAAGACCACCAGTTACTGGCTGCGTTCGCGGCCGCCGACGTTCCGCTAGGGTGGGTCGTCATCGGTGATGTCCGCGAACGCACGGGCGATCGCGCACCGGTGTCTCTCGACGGCATCGCGACGAGTGACCTGCGCGGATGGCAGTCCTTCGGACACCAGTAGGTGGCGGCCGTCACCGCGGTGATTAGATCGACCCATGGCGATTTACGCACTCGACGATCGTGAACCGATCCTCGGTGAGGACGTGTACATCCACCCCGACGCGACGGTGATCGGCGCCGTCACCCTCGCAGACGGGGTGTCGGTGTGGCCCGGGGCTGTGCTGCGGGGTGACTACGGGACAATCTCCATCGGTCGGCGAACCAACATTCAGGACGGCACGGTCATCCACTGCACGCCGATCGATCCGACGGTCATCGGTGCCGGTTGCGTCGTCGGACACAACGCCCACATCGAGGGTGCGACGATCGGCGACAATTGTTTGATCGCGTCGGGTTCCGTTGTCCTCAACGGGTCGACGGTCGGTGACGGCGCCATTGTCGGCGCGGGAGCCGTTGTGCCTTTCAAGTTCTCGGTTCCCGCACGGGCGATGGCACTCGGTGTGCCCGCGCGTATCCGCGAGGGATTCGAGGTGCCCGCCGACCATATCGACCTGAACGTCGAGATGTACCACCAGAATTCGCTGTACTACCGATCGAAGCTCAGGAGACTCGACTGATCATGACCCCACAACCGTTGAGCGAACTCATCGATCCCGGTTGGGCGCAGGCACTCGCGCCGGTCGAGGAGAACATCGCGCAGATGGGGCAGTTCCTGCGTGACGAGAATGCCGCTGGTCGCCGCTACCTCCCAGCCGGACGAAATGTGTTGCGCGCATTCACACAACCTTTCGACGACGTCCGCGTGCTCATCGTCGGACAGGATCCGTACCCGACGCCCGGCCATGCGGTCGGGCTGAGTTTTTCTGTCGCAGAGGATGTTTCGCCCATTCCGCGCTCGTTGGCCAACATCTACACCGAGTACTGCGCCGATCTCGGTTATCCCAAGCCGGCCAACGGCGACCTGACACCGTGGGCGAAATCGGGTGTGCTGCTGCTCAACAGAGTGTTGACCGTCGCTCCCGGCGAGCCCGCGTCGCACCGCAACAAGGGGTGGGAGGCGGTGACCGAGTGCGCGATCAAAGCGCTCGTGTCACGCGACGAGCCGCTCGTGGCAATCCTGTGGGGACGCGATGCCGCAGGCCTTCAGCAATGGATGCCCGACGTACCGGTGATCGTGTCGCCGCACCCCTCACCGTTATCGGCGAGCAAGGGGTTCTTCGGCTCGCGTCCGTTCAGTCGGGCCAATACCGAACTCGAAGATCTCGGCGGCGAACCGGTCGACTGGCGCCTACCCTCCTGAAGCCCCTGCTCTCCTGAAGCCCCCTTCCTGTCAGCGGACGAAGCGTCGGGCTTCGGCGTCGGTGCGTTCCTGCCAGCCCACTCTCTCGAGTTCGGGGACGTCGTCGGCCTCGGTGGGATAACCCAGGCACAGGTATGCGGTGAGTCGCCACGTGTCGGGCACACCGAGATCGGTTGCCGCGGTGGGGGCGTCGAGGATGGATATCCAGCCGACTCCGACGCCGCGCGCCCGTGCTGCCAGCCACAGGGTCGCGACGGCAGTGACCGTCGAGTAGTCAAGTGTCTCCGGCATCGTCCGCTTACCGAGGCCGTGCCCCTGCGTGCCCGCATGGTCGGTGAAGACAGCGAGCTGGATCGGAGCGTCGTCGAGTCCGGAGAGCTTCAGCGCCGCGTACGCACGCTTGCGTTCGCCCGCGTACCCGTCGAGGGCCTCGGCGTTGCATGCGACGAAGTTGCGGCGGATGCGAACGCGGGCCTGCGCCGAGTCGACGCGCACCCATCGCCACGGTTGGCTGTTGCCGACCGACGGCGCGAGCTCGGCTCGTGCGAGCAACTCGTCGAGCAACTCTGGCTCGAGTGGATCGGCCCGGAAATGTCGGACGTCACGACGCCACGCGAACAACGTGTCGAGGTTTTCGATGAACGAAGCGTCGAACGTCGTCACCGCTCGCGTGCCGCTGCGAAGTCGGGGGTCCGCTTGCCCACGAACGCGTCGACGCCCTCGACACCCTCCGCGGAGCCGCTGTTGGTCGAGATCGCGTGCGCCTCGGCGGCGAGCTGATCGCGGAGTGTCGCGGTGGCCGACGCGCTCAGGAGGGCGCGTGCCGTGGCCAGGCCGGCGCGTGGGCCTGCGGCGAGTGTGCGGGCGATCTCGGCGGCGGTGTCGTCGATCTCGGCGTCGTCGACGAGGCGCGAGAGGATGCCCCACGCGAGTCCCTCGTCAGCGGTGATGACTCTGTCGGTGAGGATGATGTCGCGGGCGCGGGCCGCTCCGACGGTGCGCGGGAGGGTCCACGTCATACCGCCGTCGGGCGACAAGCCGATTCCGGTGTAGGCGGGACGCAGGTTGGTCGACGGCCCTCCGATCGCGATGTCTGCGTGCAGCACGATGCTCAGCCCGGCCCCTGCGGCCCATCCGCGCACACCCGCGACGACCGGACGATCGGCGTCGAGCAGGGCGGTGACGAAGTCATGGAAGGTGTCGGCGAGGGCACGGATGAAGGTGGGGCGGTGCTCGGCAGAGGCGAAGTCGCGCACATTGCCGCCCGCGCAGAAATTTCGGCCGGCGCCGAGCAGCAGGACCGCGCCGACTTCGCGTTCGCCGCGTGCGATCTCGCGCAGGGCGGTGGTTGCCGATTCCAGTGAGGCGTCGTCGAGTGCGCCGCCCTTGCTCGCATCGGAGATGCGTAGGACGAGGACGTCGCCGTCCGGTGTCACAGCCGAGTCTGCCGGGGACGTTGTGGTCGAGGTCATGGACGACACCCTAACCCGCAGATGCAGACAACCCGACCCCGGGGCCGAGCGTTCGCTCGGTCGGGATCGGGTTGTCAGTTCTCGCGATCAGGCGAGGGTGGTCTTGCCGGCCTTCAGGCAGGAGGTGCAGACGTTCTTACGCTTGCGGTTGCCCGGGGCCACCTCGACACGCACAGACTGGATATTGGGATTCCAGCGGCGGTTGGTACGGCGGTGCGAGTGCGAAACGGACTTGCCGAAGCCCGGACCCTTGCCGCAGACGTCACAGACGGCAGCCATTGTCGAACTCCCTTGATAGATGGAATGATCTTGCGGTTACGCCAGCTCGCTGCTCGCGGAAACGCAACGTCATCCACGGCGGCGGCAAGGCAACCCTGCAAGGGTAACCGTCCGGGTGCGTCACCACCAAATCCGGGCCGAGCGTGATCTGCCGCGGCGTCGGCGTCGGGTAGGCGGCGAATGCGCCGGACCCGTCGACGGCGACCGTGTCGGCGACTCCGAGTAATCTCTCACACATCCTGGGCAGCACGTGTCGTGGCACTTCGTTGGTGCGCACTTTTTCGATGACGTGGATTCGATGACGTGGAGACACGGCGTGAGCCCCCGCGGTGAAGGAGGACCCCCATGTCGACCGACGGTGGACTCGTTCGCGTGATGAATCCACAGGTCCTGCGTGACTGGGCCCAGGAGTGTGTTGCCCGGCTCGAAGACCTGCGCGGTGAGATCAACGACCTCAATGTCTTCCCGATCCCTGATTCGGACACCGGCAGCAACATGCTGTTCACCATGAGGTCTGCTGCCGACGCCGCCACCGGGCTCCCCGCCGACGCCGACGTGGTCGCCGTGACGCGGGCCATGGCAGAAGGTGCCGTGGCCAACGCGCGCGGCAATTCCGGCGTCATCATGTCGCAGATCCTGGTCGGCCTCGCCGACGCCGTGGAGATCGGCGCACCGGACGGACAGTTGACCTTTTCGCAGCTGGCGGTATCGGGGCTGAGGCTTGGATCGTTGGCAGCACAGCGCGCGGTCAGCGACCCCAGGGAGGGCACCGTCCTGACGCTGCTGACCATCGCCGCGGAGTCTGCAGCGCGTCACGCCGGTGAGACCGCCGCCGACCAGGCCCGCACGATCGCCGACGACGTGGCCGATGGTCTGGAACGAACGCCCGAACAGCTCCCCGAACTGGCGTCGGCGGGCGTCGTCGACGCGGGCGGTCGGGGTTTTCTCGCCATGCTCGACGCGATGGTCGGGGTGCTCACCGGTGTCACGCAGCGGCGGCGTCGGTACCGCGGAACCCTCACCGGGGGAGGACAGCCCGGTCATCCCGTCGACCAGACGTGTGATGGCCCGGGCGACATGGACTTCGAGGTGATGTATCTGCTCACCGGGGCTGCGGGCGAGAGCATCGCGACGCTGCGATCCGAACTCGGCGAACTCGGCGACGCCGTGGTGATCGTCGGAGACAGTTCGCCGGCGGGTGAACGGTTCTCGGTGCACGTCCACACCGACGAGCCGGGGGCCGCGGTCGAGGCAGCGATAGCGCACGGGAACGTCTCCGACATCCGGATCTCCTGCTTTGCGCTCGATTCGATTCGCGCGCAAGCCAATTCGATGGAGCCGCCGCCTCGTCACCGGCGCGCCGTCGTCGCTGTCGTGCGCGGCGACGGGGCCGCGGAACTCTTCGCCGAGGCCGGAGCGGCCGTGGTCCGCGCCGACGACGGGGTGACCCCGGAGGCGCTCGCCGCGGCCATTCGCGCCACCGATTCGGCGCACGTGGTGGTCATGGCGAACGGATCGCTGACCTCGCAGGATCTGGTGAGCGTTGCAGCGGAGGTCCGGTCTGCACAGCGGTCGGTGATCTCGTTGCCGACCTCATCGATGGCCCAGTGCCTTGCGGCCCTCGCGGTCCACGACCCCTCCGAGTCGCCGGATGCCGACGCCTACGCGATGGCCGAAGCCGCAGCGGGTGCACGCTGGGGTTCGCTGCTGCTCGCCGACGAGCGCATGATCACCCTCGCCGGTACGTGCGACGTCGGAGATGTGTTGGGCCTCATCGGCTCTGATGTCCTTGTCATCGCGCCGGAGCAGACGGCCGCTGTCGTGTCGTTGGTCGACCTCATGTTGGCGACCGGCGGCGAGATGGTCACCGTCCTTGCGGGTTCGAGCGTCGACCGCGACGCGTTGGCGGCGCTCGAAGCGCAGATCCGACGGGCCTATCCAGGCGTCGAAATGGTCGTGTACGAGACCGGGCAGACCGACGATCTGATGCAAGTGGGTATCGAGTAGTGGTCCGTGCATCCGACTCTCTGTCCGATGTCTTCAACGCTGAACGGGCGGCGAGTCTCGCGTCGTTGGGAATCGCGACCGTCGGAGAGCTGCTGCGTTACGCACCGCGTCGTTATCTCACGCATGGCCAACCCTCGGAGGAGCAGGACCTCACCGAGGGGGAGTGGGTCACGGTTGTCGGACGCATCACCCGTGCCGACCTGATCCGCATGAAGAAGCGTCACGGGCAGTTCCTGAAGGTGACAGTCGACGACGGCAACCGCTCCTACGAGGTCAGCTTCTTCAACCCGCGCTTCATCAAGAACGCACTCAAACCCGGCACGCGGCTCATGGTGGCGGGCACCGTGAAGTTCTTCCGCGAGCAGCCGCAACTCTCACACCCCGAATGGATGGTCCTGCCGGACGGCGACGTCGAGGTCGATCGTGTCGTCGGGTCGGCGATGCTCGCCGAGATGTACGCGGCCGAGGCCGAGATCACCGGCGAACAGCGGCGCCCGGGAGCGCACTCGGCCGACATCGCCGCCGCGTTCGATCGAGCGATCGTGCCGCTGTATCCCGCGAACCGCGAGATCCAGACTTGGGACATCTGGGCGTCGATTCGTCAGGTTCTCGACGACGTCGAGTCGTTCGTCGACCCGCTGTCCGACGACGAACGCGAACGCCGTGGGTTGATGTCGCTTGACGAGGCGATCCGCACCATTCATGTCCCCGACTCCGATGCACACGTCACCGCCGCGAACGATCGACTGAAATTCGACGAGGCGCTCGCGATCCAGACAGTCCTCGCGCAGCGTCGCCTCGCGGGCCGTGCCGAATCCGCACCCGCGTGCCCGCACGTTCCCGGCGGCCTGGAAGACCGCCTCCTGCAACGACTTCCGTTCACTCTCACCGACGGGCAGCAATTGGTGATCGCCGAGATCGCAGAAGACCTGCGCCACCCGACGCCGATGAGCAGGCTGCTGCAGGGTGAGGTCGGTTCCGGCAAGACCCTCGTGTCGTTGCTCGCCATGCTGCGCGTCGTCGACAACGGCCATCAGTGCGCGATCCTCGCGCCGACGGAAGTTCTCGCCGCGCAGCACCTTCGGACCATCACGTCGATGCTCGGCGATCTGGGTACTGCCGGTGAACTCGGCGCCGCCGACGGCGCGACGAGTGTGGTGTTGCTGACCGGCTCGATGAAGACCAAGGGCAAACGTCAGACGCTGCTCGACGTGGTGACCGGCAAGGCGGGCATCGTCGTCGGAACCCACGCGCTGCTCGAGGAGAAGGTCGAGTTCTTCGATCTCGGCATGGTCGTCGTCGACGAACAGCACCGCTTCGGCGTCGAACAACGAGATGTGTTGCGGGGCCGTGGTCGCGACCATCTCATGCCCCACTTCTTGGTGATGACGGCGACGCCGATCCCGCGGACGGTGGCGATGACGGCGTTCGGCGACCTCGACACGTCGGTGCTCACCGAACTTCCGCAGGGGCGTCAGCCGATCACCACGACCGTGGTGCCGACGGCGAAACCCCAATGGATCGAACGCATGTGGGGGCGCGCCGCGGAGGAGATCGAGGCCGGGCGGCAGGTGTACATCGTCTGCTCGCGCATCGGCGACATCGAGTCGGCGACCCCGAAGCGCGGCGCTGGCAAGCGCACGGCGGGCGAAGAAGCCGACGCGCAGCAACAGACCATCTCCGTGCTCGATCTTTACGACGAGCTGCTCGTCGGACCGCTCGGCCACCATCGGCTCGCAGTCCTGCACGGGCGGCTACCCGCCGACGAGAAGAACGAGGTCATGGACGCGTTCGGGCGCGGAGAGATCGATGCGATCGTGGCCACCACCGTGATCGAGGTCGGTGTGGACGTTCCCAATGCGTCGATGATGATCATCGTCGACGCAGAGAGATTCGGCGTCAGCCAGCTCCACCAACTCCGCGGACGTGTCGGCCGCGGCGGCCATCCCGGCCTGTGTTTGCTGATGACGTCGACGAAGCCGGTGTCGCAGGCGATGGAGCGGCTGCGTGCCGTCGAGGCGTCGACCGACGGATTCGAACTCGCGCGCGTCGACCTACTGCAGCGCCGCGAGGGTGATCTGCTCGGCTCACTGCAGTCGGGTGGGGTGTCGTCGCTGCGTCACCTCTCGCTACTCGACGACGTCGACGTGATCGCCGACGCTCGCGAACTGGCCGAATCCGTGGTGGCAACCGACCTTCCGCTGGCCGACCACCGGCCACTCGCCGACCTCGTCGACGCCATTCTCGTACCCAATAAGGTGCGCTACCTCGACAAATCCTGACCCGAGCCGCCCGCGTCCTCGAACCCGTGCGCCACACGCCGCCCGAACCCGCAGACGCGGCTGGTGTACCAACCGCGTTCACCAGAACGAGCCGCGTGTGCGACGCGGCTGCCAGATAGGGGAACCGCGTGCCGCCGCGCAGCGTCGAAGATGGCGTGAATCCCGTCATCGCGGTGCCGCTCTACCGGCTGCGGATGCGCTATCGGCACGTCAGGCGCGACGCGCAGTGGCCCGCCCGCAGGTGGGCGGTCACGATCGCGTTCGTGCTCACGGCGGTCGTCGTGGCCGTGGGTGTGTACCGCGACGTACCGCGCACCCGAGCGGGGCAGTGGCACGCCGGTGCGCAGCTGGCATTGCGCCAACTCGCAGGAGTGCCCGTCGTCGCGGCGCGTACCGGTCGCGAGGACTACGAACGGTCGGCGTTCGGGGCGTCGTGGACCGACGACGCGAGCGTGACGGGAGGCGGAAACGGCTGCGATACCCGAAACGACGTGCTGACCCGCGACCTCGGTGATGTGCGAATCGGCCCGGTGACCTCGTGTCCGCGCGCTGTCCTCGCGGGCGAACTGCGCAGCCCGTATACCGGCAAGATGGTCGTGTTTCGGCGTGATCGCAATGCGACTGCGGTTCAGATCGACCACATCGTGCCCCTGGCCTTCGCGTGGGACATGGGTGCGTTCGGGTGGTCGACGCGGCGTCGCGTCGACCTGGCCAACGACCCGGCCAACCTCGTCGCCGTGGACGCGGCGTCGAACCAGGAGAAGAGCGACAGCGAACCCGCCCGCTGGCTGCCGCCCAATCGCGGTTTCCACTGTCAGTACGCGATCGAGTTCGTTGTGGTGAGCCGCGCCTACGGCGTGGCGGTCGATGCTGCGTCGCGCAGCGTGCTCGCCGGAATACTCAACCGTTGCTGACATGCGGCATCTCGACGTCCGGGCCCGCGGTGGCGTTCTCGGGTGGGCGATCTTGGGGCGGGGTGGTGCTGGACGTACCCTGGACATGTTGTCCGCCGGCAGTGCCGCGCAGGACGCAATCGTCTGCCGTGAACTCGAAATCGAGGAATTGATGAGCGCACCCACCGTGACCGGAAGACAGGCCGCGACAGGGCCCGACGTCGAAGAGGTCGTGCACGCGCAGGCCCGCGCGGCCCGTACCGCTTCTCGGGCGCTGGCAGCGCTCACCACGACTGCCAAGAATGCTGCGCTGCTCGCCGCTGCCGACGCCGTCGATGCGAACACCGAGACCATCCTGGCCGCCAACGCCGACGACGTTGCGCGCGCCGAGGAGGCCGGAACCGAGGCGAACCTCATCGACCGTCTGCGCCTGACCCCGGAGCGCGTCGCGGGCATCGCCGATGGACTGCGTCAGGTCGCGATCCTCCCCGATCCGATCGGCGAGATCGTCGCGGGCAAGACGCTTCCCAACGGGCTGCGCCTGCGGCAGGTTCGCGTGCCGCTCGGTGTGGTCGGCATCGTCTACGAGGCGCGGCCGAACGTGACGGTCGACGCCTTCGGTATCGCGTTCAAGTCCGGAAACGCTGTGCTGCTTCGCGGTTCGTCGTCGGCGGCGTCGTCGAACGCGGAGCTTGTTCGCATTCTTCGCGATGTTGTCGCGGGCGCGGGCATCCCGTCCGATGTCGTGTCGCTGTTGCCGAGTGACGACCGTTCGAGTGTCACCGCATTGATCCGAGCGCGCGGACTCGTTGACGTCGTCATTCCGCGCGGGGGTGCGGGCCTGATCAACGCGGTCGTCGCGAATGCCACGGTCCCGACGATCGAGACCGGAACCGGAAACTGCCACGTCTACGTGCATGCGCTCGCCGACGTCGGTGTCGCGACCCGCATCATCCTCAATGCCAAGACGCGGCGACCGAGCGTGTGCAACGCGGCAGAGACGGTGCTTGTCGACAAAGCGATCGCCGCCGACGCGCTGCCCAAGATCAGCCAGGCGCTGCAGTCGCAGGGTGTCGTGATCCACGGTGATGAGCCGGGGATGGAGCCGGCCGGCGAGTCCGACTGGGCCGATGAGTACCTGTCGATGGACATCGCGATGAAGGTGGTCGACGGACTCGACGCCGCTGTCGCACACATCGACACCTATGGAACCGGGCACACCGAGGCCATCGTGACCACCGACCTCGCCGCGGCCGAGGAGTTCACGAACCGGGTCGACGCCGCAGCCGTGATGGTCAATGCGTCGACCGCCTTCACCGATGGCGAGCAGTTCGGCTTCGGTGCGGAGATCGGAATCTCCACGCAGAAGCTACATGCCCGCGGACCGATGGGACTGCCGGAACTCACCTCCACCAAGTGGATCGTGTGGGGCGACGGCCAGATCCGGCCCGCGTGATGACCGACAGCGCAACGACGAACGGCCCTGCGACGCAAGACGCGGCACCCATCGTCCCCTCGTTCACAGCCGTGCCCGACGTCGTCGACCGGCTGCGCTCCACCGGCTATCTGGCCGACGACGCGACGGCGACGTCGACCTTCCTCGCCGACCGGCTCGGTAAGCCGCTGCTCGTCGAAGGCCCTGCGGGAGTGGGTAAGACGGAGTTGGCGCGTGCCATCGCCGCGGCCACCGACGCAGAGCTCGTGCGTCTGCAGTGCTACGAGGGAATCGACGAGGCGCGCGCACTCTACGAGTGGAACCACGCCAAGCAGATCCTGCACATCCAGGCGACCGGTACGCGCGACTGGGCCGAGGCGAAGACCGACATCTTCTCCGAGGAGTTCCTGCTGCCGCGACCTCTGCTGACAGCGATCTCGCGCACCGATCCCACCGTGCTCCTGATCGACGAGGTCGACAAGGCCGACGTCGACGTCGAGGGGCTGCTGCTCGAGGTGCTCAGCGACTTCGCGGTGACCATCCCGGAGATGGGGACTGTCGTCGCGTCGCGTCGGCCGATCGTGATCCTGACGTCGAACGCGACAAGAGAATTGTCGGAGGCGCTGAAACGTCGCTGCCTCTACCTCTTCATCGACTTCCCCGACGCTGCGCGCGAAAAAGAGATTCTCGAGTCGCGGGTCCCGAATCTGCCCGACGCGCTGGCATCCGAACTGGTCCGCATCGTCGGCGTGCTGCGCACCCTCGACATTCGCAAGAAGCCGTCGGTCGCCGAGACCATCGACTGGGCCAACACCCTGCTCGCATTGGGCGCGGGCGAGGAACGCTCGAAGGGTGGTCGACTCGACGAAGGCCTGATCGCACGCACGCTCGGCGTCGTGCTCAAGCATCGCCCCGACCTGAAGACCGCTGTCAAAGAACTCAAGTTGGGCTGATGTCCGGGGCCGAACCCGCCACGGGCGACATCGCGACAGCAGTGCCGCTCGTCGCTCATCTCACCGACTTCGTCGACGCGTTGCGGCGACGGGGGATCGCGGTCGGTCCGTCGGCGCTGATCGACGCCGCGCGGGCGATGGAGGTGCTCGACCTGCTCGATCGCAGCAGCCTGCGCGAGGGACTCGCGGCGACGCTCGTCGACGATCACATGCACCGGCCGGCCTTCGACCGCATCTTCGACCTCTGGTTTCCGGTCGCGATCGGTGCACGCAGCGCAGAGGAAGAACTGCCGCGCGACACCTCCGGCGAGGTCGACGTCGCTGCCGTGCGCGAAATGCTCGCAGAGTTGCTCGCCGACGAGTCGGCCGACGCAGACGGACGTCTGTCTGCCGCGGTCGCGCAGGTGGTCGACGAGATGGGCTGCTACCAGTCGAGCCGCGGGGAGGCGTACTCGGCGTATCAGGCACTCTCGAGTATCGATCCGCAGACGCTGATCGCACGGATAGCCGCCGCGATGGCGGGCGGATCGGGTGACGACCTGAGCGTCGGCGACGATCCGACGTTCCGCAGGGCCGCCCGCGAACGGGCCAACCGACTACGCACCGCGATCGAGGTGGAGACGCAGCGTCGGATGGCCGACCGCAACGGACGCGAGAAGGTCAGCGACTACGCGGTGCCAACACTGCCCGAGAACATCAACTTTCTCGCGGCAGGCAAGAAGGACCTCACCGAGATCCGACGGACCGTCGCACCGCTCGCGCGTCTGTTGGCCTCCCGCTTGGAGATTCGACGACGCCGCGCCCACCGGGGTGCTGTCGACGTCCGTGCGACGCTGCGTGCGTCGATGTCGACGGGCGGGGTGCCGATCGAACTCAAGAACCGCAAGCCCCGCCCCGGCCGCCCCGAACTGGTGATCATCTGCGACGTATCGGGTTCGGTGTCCGGGTTCTCGCAGTTCACGCTGCAACTCGTCTACGCGCTGCGACAGCAGTTCGCGAAGGTTCGGATCTTCGCATTCGTCGACACTGTCGACGACGTCACCGAGTATTTCACCGACGACGAGGGGTTCGGCGGCACCGACATCGGTGAGGCGATGCATCGCATGTTGACGCAGGCCCGGCTCATCACGCGTGACGGTCATTCCGACTACGGGCACATGCTGCGCGGGTTCGTCGACGCCTACGGCGACACGCTGACACATCGCGGAGCGCTCCTGATCCTGGGCGACGCCCGCAACAACTACCATGACGCCTCCGAGGACTCGCTGCGCGAGTTGGTGGAGCGTGCGCGTCACGCGTATTGGCTCAACCCGGAGGCGCATGGCGACTGGGGTACCGGCGATTCCGCGGCCGACGACTACGCGGAGATCATCGATATGTTCGAGTGTCGCAACGCCACGCAGCTGTCCGCGGTCATCGCCGACCTCCTGCCGGTGTGATCGCTCGCGTAAACTGACCCCTCATGGCACATGACCGTCCGCGTGTACGCCGGATCGGTGTGATGGGCGGAACGTTCGATCCCATCCACAACGGGCACCTCGTGGCAGCCAGTGAGGTCGCCAACCGGTTCTCGCTCGACGAGGTGATCTTCGTCCCGACCGGACGGCCATGGCAGAAGCTGACCGAAGACGGCGGGGAGGTTCCCGACCGGACGAAGCAGGTCAGTCCCCCCGAGGACCGCTACCTGATGACGGTCATCGCGACGGCGTCGAATCCGCAGTTCAGCGTGAGTCGCGTCGACATCGACCGGGAGGGATTCACCTACACGGTCGACACGCTGCGGGATCTGCGCAAAACACTTCCCGACGCTGCGCTCTACTTCATCACCGGCGCCGATGCGTTGGAGTCGATCCTGTCGTGGCAGGACTGGGAAGAACTGTTCGAACTGGCGAACTTCGTCGGGGTGAGCCGACCGGGATACGAGTTGAACGCCAGCCATCTGGCCACGCATCTGCGAAATCTGCCAGCCGATACGCTTCATCTGATGGAGATTCCCGCACTGGCGATCTCCTCGACGGACTGTCGGGCACGCGCTGCGACGGGACGACCGGTCTGGTACCTGGTGCCAGACGGCGTCGTCCAGTACATCGCCAAACGCAGGCTCTACCGCAGGCCGCGGGTGAACTCGCCGGGTGTCTCGGCGCCACTGGCGAGCGAGGCCGACGATGAACCGACAACCTCCGACACCTCAACACACCGTGCGGAAACGCAACGCTCGAAAGGACGAACGTGACAGCAGCAGCCGAGTCACTGGACATGGCGAAGGTGGCAGTCGCTGCCGCGCAGGACAAGGTCGCCACCGATGTCGCGGTGATCGACGTGTCCGAACAACTCGTGATCACCGACCTGTTCGTGATCGCGTCGGCCGACAACGAGCGTCAGGTCAACGCGGTCACCGACGAGATCGAAGACAAGATGCGCGAGGCGGGTTACAAGCCCGTCCGACGCGAAGGCACACGTGAGGGTCGCTGGGCGCTGCTGGACTACGTCGACATCGTGGTGCACGTCCAGCATGCCGACGAGCGCGCCTACTACGCGCTCGACCGTCTGTGGCAGGACTGCCCGGTCATCGACCTGGAGCCGCAGGCGTGAGTGGAGCGCCCGACGACCACGACACCTCCGTCGAACGACTCACCCCGGTGGTCCGCAGGCTGATTCTGTTGCGGCACGGGCAGACCGAGTACAACGCGACGAGTCGGATGCAGGGACAACTCGATACCGATCTCTCCGATCTCGGTGTGCGACAAGCGAAGTCGGCCGCCGCCGCACTCGCCGAACGCAATCCGATGCTCATCAGGTCGTCGGATCTGCGGCGTGCTCGCGACACCGCGGAAGCGCTCGCTGTGCTGACCGGCCTGCCTGTCGAGACCGATCAACGGCTCCGCGAAACACATCTCGGTGAGTGGCAGGGCATGACGCACTACGAGGTCGACGACGTCATGCCCGGTGCGCGCGCGCTGTGGCGCGACGACGCCACGTGGCGCCCGCCGGGCGGGGAGAGCCGCGTCGACGTCGCTGCCCGCGCCCTACCGGTCGTCGACGAACTGCTCGCGAGTGTGGACGACTGGGGGAGCGGCGCGAGCCCGGAGTCGCCCGTCGTGCTCGTCGCGCACGGAGGTGTGATCGCCGCGATGACCGCCGCACTGCTCGACCTTCCGGTCGCCAACTGGCCGGTGTTCGGCGGACTGGCCAACACGAGCTGGGTCCAACTGTCGGGCCACGGACTCCCCGGTGAGAAGCCGCGGTGGCGGCTGGACGTGTGGAACGCCTCGGCCGAGGTTGCCGACGCAGGGGTGCAGTGACCGACTCGGTTGCGGCGGGTACGCCCGACGACTGCCTACTCATCCTCTCCGACTCGCTCGCCTACTTCGGGCCGCAGGGTGGGCTGCCCGCAGACGACGCTCGAATCTGGCCGAACATCGTCGGCGCGCGGTGTGGTCTGCCGGTGCGGCTCTTCGGACGGATCGGCTGGACCAGCCGGGACGTCTGGTGGGCGATGACCCAGGACCCGAACATCTGGGCCGCGGTACCGCACGCACGCGCGGTGATCCTCGCGTTCGGCGGAATGGATTCGTTGCCGTCGCCGCTTCCGACCGCGTTGCGCGAGCAGATCAGATACGTGCGGCCGGGCCGACTGCGCCAGATCGTCCGGTCGGCGTATCAGTGGGTCCAGCCGCGTGCGTCGAAGATCGGGTGGCCGGTGGCCCTGCCGCCGTCGGTGACCGTCGACTACCTCGACAAGATCCACGAGGCGCTGAGCCAGTTGCGCCCCGACCTGCCGATGGTCGTGTGTCTGCCGTCGACGCATCGGAGCCCCTACTACGGCTACGTCCACACCGGGCGGATACCGACGACCGCGGCGATGCGCGCGTGGTGCGACCGGCACGGCGTCTCTTATGCCGACTTCTATCCACCGACCCGCGACGCATACGACGATCCAGATGCCGTGAACCCAGACGCCGCGACTAACCCAGACGCTGCGATGAACCCAGATGCTGTGATGAACCCCGACGGCATCCACTGGGGCTTCGCGTGCCATCGGGCGGTCGCCGATGTGGTGGCGGAGCCGGTTCTGCGCGTGCTCGACGATCCGGATGTCCGAGCCGCACGGCGAACCGGCTAACGTAGACGGGTGCCTGTTGTCGTCGTCACAGATTCCTCCGCGCGGTTGCCCGCTGCCGTTGCTGACAGCTATGACATCATCCAAGTTCCGTTGCATCTGACGCTCGACGGCGTCGACTATCTCGAAGACGACGACAACGTCCCCGCCGACATCGTGTCGACGCCGGGAGTCACCACCGCCGGGGCGACTCCGCACGATCTGGTGCGGGCGTACGGCGAAGCCATCGAACGCAGTAAGGGCGACGGCGTCGTCGCGGTCCACATGTCGCGAAAACTGTCCGGCACGTGGAGCGCAGGGCGCCTCGCCGCAGAGGACTACTCGGGGCAGGTGCGGGTCGTCGACTCGCGGTCAGTTGGACTGGCAGTCGGGTTCGTGGCCATCGCCGCGGCGCAGGCCGCCCGGGACGGTGCCGACCGGGACCGTGCGTACGAAGCCGCCATCCGCCAGGCGGCGACCGTCGAATCACTGCTCTGTGTGCAGAACCTCGACAACCTTCGCAACAGCGGCCGAATCAGCGCCGCGAGCAAGATGCTCGGTTCCGCGTTGTCGATCAAACCGATCCTGCACGTCGTCGACGGGACGCTGACGCTTCGGGAACGCACGCGCACCTTCTCCAAGGCGCTGGACAAGATGGCAGACGCAGCAGTCGATTACGCCGACGGCCGCGCGGTGACCCTTGGCGTGCAACATTGCCAAGCTCCTGCTGCCGCAGCCGATCTCGTCGTCCGACTGCGGGAGAGCCTGCGGAGCGTGACGTCGAGCATCACGGTCGATCTCGGTCCCGTGCTCGGCTGTCACGTCGGCCCCGGAGCGGTCGGCGTCGTGATCGGTACCCAACTCGACCCCATCACCAGGGGCCCGTCGGTGGCCGAGGGGTTGTCCACAACCTGACCGTCGTCCACAGCGCTGCGTCGGTGCGTGGCCGCCGACCCCAAGGCGTGGTGTGCCCGCCGTAGCGTCAGAGGCTATGAGCGACAAACCAATCCGGACGGCACGTGGATTCGCCGCGCGAGGTGTTGTCGAGCGCGGACAGCGCACCGGGTCCACCGCGGTCGGGCGCTCCCCGCTGGACCGGTTGTCGGCGACCGCCCCCACGCCTGTCGGAGCCACCCGGGTGCCCGAACCCGACGCGAACTCGTCGGCTGCAAACGACGATGTGTCGCCTGATTCCTGGGAGATCGACACGACGCCGGGTTGGCTGGCTCCCGAGGTGGGACGTAGGCGTTCTCTCGATAGTCGAGAAAGACTACATGCCAACGGATTCGACGACGATCGTCTAGATGATTTCGGCCTCGACCCGGATGCAGATGACGATTCGGATGACGATGGGTATCGTCCCCGACGCCGATTCGCGGTGGCTCCCGCCGGTGCCATCGCGCTGATCAGTGTGGGTGTAATCGCCTGTGTGATAGCGGGATTCGGACTGCTCCGCAACGACGACGTCGTGCCGACTGTTGCCTTCCCCTCATCGGCGGGTCCGTCGACGTCGATTCCGTCCCACGCTGCAGCGTCTTCTGCCGCAGTGCCGTCTGACGCCGCGCCCTCAGCTGCACCAGCCCAGATCGTGGTGAGCGTCGTCGGACTGGTGCGGAAGCCCGGGTTGGTGAGATTGGCGCCGCGGTCGCGGGTGGCCGACGCGCTGTCGAGCGCTGGCGGTGCCCGCGAGGGAGCCGACACGACGTCATTGAATCTCGCTCAGGTGTTGGGAGACGGCGACCAGGTGCTTGTCGGCTACGCGAGCAAGGACGGCAACGCCTCACTGCGCAGCGCGGTGGTCGCCGCGGGTGTAGGGAGGGCGGGCCCGTCGTCGCCACCGACGGCCGGTGATGCGCCCGAGTCGGGCACTGGCACAACGGGTTCGGGGTCGGCGAGCAGCACGGGCGGAAAGGTCGATCTGAACACTGCGAGCGCCGAGCAGCTCGACGCTCTCCCGGGGGTCGGCCCTGTCACGGCGAAGGCCATCATCGACTGGCGATCGCAGCACGGAAAGTTCACGTCCGTCGACCAACTCGGCGAAGTTGACGGAATCGGACCCGCACGGCTCGCCAAGCTTCGCGACCTCGTGACCGCAGGTTGACACCCCGGTGGATCTACGGCTTGTCACACCCGCGCTCGTGGTGTGGTTGGTCACGCTGCTCGGGCTGCACGGGCCGTCGTGGTCGATGCCTGCTGTGCTGGTGATCGGCGGAATGATCTGTGCTGCAGCTCTGTTCGCGTATCGGCGGTGGAAAGTGGCCTGGCGAATGGTCGGCATCGTGGTGATCGGCGCGGGGATGGCGGTGACATGTGCACTCGCGCTGTGGCTTCGGCTCGAGACGCGCGACGCGCATCCGATGTCGGGCATGTCGGGCAAGGCGACGGTCACGATGTCGATTCGCGACGACCCGCGGAACTTCGGGCCCGCACAACGGGGTCAGGTGACCACTCGGGTGACGGTGCTGGCCGTCGGGGAGCGTCGAGTTCCCTCCGCCGTCGCCGATGTCGTCGCTCGCGCGCCCGGATGGGTCGGATTGTTGCCGAGTCAGCGCGTGCGTGTCCTGGTGAGTATGCGCGCACCTCGAGGGGGTGATCTCAGTGTTGCGAGGTTGGCGGCGTCGGGACCGCCGACGATGTTGGGGCGGCCTCCTCCGCTGCAGCGCGGAGCCGGCATCGTGCGGACAACGCTGCAGCAGAACTCGGCGCAGGCGCTGACCGGTGAATCCGCGGGATTACTGCCGGGATTGGTCATCGGCGACGAGAGCGCATTGTCGCAAGATGTCCGGGATCAGTTCCGCGCGGCCGGGCTCAGCCACCTGACCGCTGTTTCCGGTGCCAATTTCGCGCTGACCTGCGGTGCAGCGATTGCGTTGATCAGGTTGATCGGCGGGTCACCGAAGGTGGCGGCTGTCAGCGGGGTGATCGTCATCGTCGGATTCGTCGTCCTGGTACGGCCGTCGCCGAGTGTGCTGCGCGCGGCGATGATGGGCGGAGTCGGTCTGCTCGCGTTGTTGTCGACGCGACGTGCGCGCGCGGTGCCCGCGCTCGGTGTCGCCGTGATCGGGGGACTCCTGTGGTGGCCGGAGCTTGCGAGCGCGCCGGGGTTCGCGTTGTCGGTCGTGGCGACAGCCGGACTCGTGCTGATCGCGCCGTCGATCCGAGACATGCTGCGCGAGTGGAGAATCCCGCCTGTCGCGGCCGAGGTGCTGGCTATCGCCATCGCTGCGCAGGTCGTGACGGCGCCGCTGATCGCGATGATCAGCGGGACGTTCAACGTGGTCTCCATTCTGGCCAACGTCGTCGTGGCGCCGGTCGTCGGAGTGATCAGTGTGGTGGGAACACTCGCCGCATTGATCGGGCTCGCCGGAGAGGTGGGGGCTGTGGTTGCCCAAGTGTTACTGCGCGCGATGTCGCCGGAGCTGTGGTGGATGATCACCGTGGCGCGGGTGCTCGGTGGATTGAGTTGGGCGGCAATCGAAATACCTGACGGGCTTGCCGGGATGGTGCTCGTCATGGCGTTCACGGTCCTGGGTGCGGCGTTGGTGAATCGACGCTCGATCGGGTGGGTGCGGCGTCGTACGCACAGGCGGCGGAACGAGACGCACGGTCGGCGGAGGGACGGGTGCGACCGGTAGTAGGGAAGGTGTCCGGTGCGTCGTCGGGGTTGTCGGGGCGTTCTGGCACCATGAGTGGCGTGACCGATCGCCTGCATCTGCTCCTCGGAGACGACGACTTCCTCACCGGACGTGTGATCTCGGGTGTGACGAGCGAGCTGTCCCACCACGCAGGCGCCGACATCCCGGTGACGCGTGTGCGCGCGGGCGACGTCAGCGAATACGAACTGGCCGAGTTGTTGAGTCCGTCGTTGTTTGCCGAAGACCGCGTCGTTGTCGTCGAGTCGGCGGCAGAGGCGGGTAAGGAGCCCGCAGCGCTGATCACGCGGGCGGCTCGTGAGCTTCCCGACGGCATCACGCTGATGGTGATCCACACCGGCGGCGGCCGGACGAAGTCGATGGTGGGCGAACTCCGCAAGGCCGGTGCCGTCGAACACGACTGCACTGCGCCGCGCTGGCCGTCGGAACGAATGGACTTCGTCCGCAAGGAGTTTCGTGAGCTCGGCGTGAAGGTCAGCGCCGACGTCGTCGAGCAGGTTGTCGAGGGGGTCGGTGCGGAGCTTCGTGAGCTTGCCGCGGCGTGCAGTCAGCTCGTTGCCGACACCGGCGGGAAGATCGACCGCGACGCGGTGCGCGTCTACTACCAGGGGCGCCCGGAGGTCACGGGATTCGAGGTCGCCGACAAAGCCGTCACCGGTGATCGGGCCGGAGCGCTCGAGTCCTTGGCGTGGGCGGTGCACCACGGGGTGCCGCGAGTACTGCTGGCTGATGCGCTCGCCGAGGCGGTGCACGCGATAGCTCGCGTACGCGGAATCGGCTCGATGGATCAGTACGCGGCTGCGTCGGAGTTGGGCATGCCGCCGTCGCGTGTCAAGAAGGTGCAGTCGCAGGCACGGGCATGGGATTCGCCGTCGATCGCGCAGGCCGTCGTGGTGGTTGCCGGACTCAACGGAGATGTAAAGGGACAGGCCGCCGACGCAGACTATGCGCTTCTGCATGCGGTCGACGCTGTTGCATCGTTGCGCCCGACGTCGCGTCGGCGCTGAAGCGTGCTGGGCTGAGTTCGCAGGACTGAACCGCTCAGAAGCCGGAGCGTGCGCGACGACGCAACTCACCCCGGCGACCGCGTGGAAGTCGCCGGGGTGAGTTGTCTCGACAGGGGAACGGTCGGCGCTGCGATCCGGCGTGCTCCCGTGTGCACGGGGCGCGTCGCGGGTGCGCGCTCTGACTCGTTCAGCTCCGGCTGACGCCGGAGAGTGCTACCTCAGAGCTTGTTGACGGCCACAGCGATGGCCGACTTCTTGTTGGCTGCCTGATTGGCGTGGATGACGCCCTTGCTGGCGGCCTTGTCGAGCTTGCGGCTTGCCGACTGTCCGAGCTCGGCGGCCTTGTCCTTGTCGCCGGCGTCAACAGCTTCGCGGAAGCTGCGGATCGCGGTGCGCAGCGAAGAGCGCACGGACTGGTTGCGCTGCCGACGGATCTCGTTGGTGCGGTTGCGCTTGACCTGGGACTTGATGTTTGCCACGCGTGTGTACCTATCAGTTGTTGGTGATTGCTGTTGCTGGGTGTTCCTGAGCAGGTCAAACGGGTGGACAGCACGTGTCCGCCGTCGACTCTGCGACAGCGGTCTACTTTACCAGCCGGAAACAGGGGCCCCAAATCCGCAGGCGTTTGCTCGCGCTCGATCGTGCGTCTCCCACCGATCTGCTGTGAATACTCACAGCATGTGTCGAGCTCGCGGATGTGTGCGTGAGCACAACTAAACTCGACCCATCATGTCAGTTGTCTTCATTCACGTCGGATTACCCAAGACGGGCACCACCCATCTCCAGGATCGCCTGTGGTGGAACCGCGACCTCGCTTTTCGTCACTCCGGGCTGCTCTACCCGGGAAACGAGATGGCGGATCACTTTCACGCCGCAACCCACCTACAGCCCAGTCGGTATCTCGACTGGGTCGACCCGGCCTTCGCCGGAAGGTGGTCGACGATGGTCTCGCAGATGCGTGCTTGGCCGGGGACGTCGCTGGTGTCGCACGAGTTGTTCGCGACGGCGCGCGAGGAACAGATCGAGTCGATGGTGAACGACCTGTCCTTCGCCGACGAAGTCCACGTGGTCGTGACCGTTCGTGATCTGGCCCGCCAACTGCCCTCGGTGTGGCAGGAGAACGTCAAGAACCAGCGTCTGGCATCGTTCGACGACTTCGTGACGTCGGTGCGGCGGCACGCGCCACGTCGAACGGGGTCGTGGGGTGGCGACATGGAGGAGGAGCCCTTCTGGGAGTTCCAGGACTACGTGGGCATCCTCGGACGGTGGGCCAAGTTCGTCGGGCCGGAACGGGCTCACCTGGTCACCGTGGCGAAGCCGGGAACGAACGCATCGTCGTTGTGGGACAGATTTCTGTCCGTGCTCGACGTCGATCCGACGCCGATGACCATCGACGTTCCCAACAACAACACGTCACTCTCGGCGGCGCAGGCCGAGCTGCTGCGACGGCTGAACTCGCGCCTACAGCCCGACGACATCGAGTGGGATCGGTACGAGCGCGTCGTCAAAGGTCACATCATCGCCAAGGTCTTGTTCGCACAGACCGGCGGCACTCCACGGGGGCTGTCCAGCGAACAGCGTGCGTGGGCGGCCGACGAAGCCGAGACGATGATCGAGGCTGTGCGCGTGGCGGGGTATCCCGTGACCGGTAATCTCGGGGATCTTTCGGTGAGCACGATGGCAGGCGACGACGCCCAGCCGCCGACAGTGGACCAGATTCTCGACGCCTCGCTCGACGCGATTGCAGGAATCGCGCAGACGATGCCCTATCCCGAGACCGCGGCTCGATTGCAGACGCGCGCAGCGAATATCGCGCGTCGAGTCGGTCGTCGCCTGGTGTCGGCACGGCACCGGCTCGGCTAGCCACCGGCTAGCAGCTAGCCCTCGTCTTCGCTCAGATGTGGATTTCTAGCGAGGTGCGCTCGCAGCTCGCGTAGCAACTCCGAGCGCACGTACGATGCAACCTCTGCTCGGCGTTCTGGGCTGATTCCAAAAATCTGAGCGTCGACACTGCGTTGGCATTCGTCGTCGAGTGCGATGGCCAGCCGACGCTTATACTCGACCTGGCGTGCTATTTCGTCGGTACAGAGAACGTCTAGGTCGCGAGTCTGGGTAGGCACGGGTGCGCTCGCGGGGCGTGCGCGCAGTGCAGCGGCCTGTGCGCGCAGGCGTTCGTCGAGAGCCGCGTCGTTCCGTTTACGTTCCGCGAGCATGTCGGGTGTCACGAACCGGGCGAAGGGCTCATCGGACGCGGAGGTCATAGGTCACCGGTTGTGGTGGTGGGCCAGCCGGGGGTGGGTGTGTGGCCGCGGTTGATGGGGGTGTCTGTGCAGAGGTCGTGCTTGGGCGTGGTGAAGTCGACGTCGTATTGCGTTGCGTACCAGCCGCCGAAGACGTTGTCTGGAGGGGCGTTTCGCGGTCCGCGTTGATTGGCGGGTGGGGGCGTGCCGTGGTGGTGGTAGGTGAGCCACTCGATGTCGACGTTGAGTGATTCCTCGTTGAGGGGGTTGACACTTTCGCGGCGGCAGACGGTGGCGATGTAGGTGTCGGGGCCGGTGTTGTCGAGTCGGATGATGGTGTGTGAGGAGAATCCGGTGTAGGCAGGTGTGGGAAAAGAATCGTAGTAACGGGAATGGTGTGGAACGTGGTCGGCGTCGGTGAAACCGGGGTAGGAACCAGCGGCGGCGCGACCACTGAGCACCGCTACGTCCTGGGCTTCGATGAAGGCGCGGATGAAGGTGCCGTCGGCGCTCATGAGATCGACTGCCGGGGTGGGGTTCCAGTGATCGGTCCATTGGACGTTGGCGGGGCGTTGGTAGCCGGGGTCACGCGACGGCGATATCGCGGTGGTTGCCGGTTGTGTTGTGGTGCAGGCGGTCAGGGCTATCAGCAGGCTGGCGCCAGTCAGGAGTGTGGCTGAGCGGGTCATAGGTCACCGGTCGTGGTGGTGGGCCAGCCGGGGGTGGGTGTGTGGCCGCGGTCGATGGGGGTGTCTGCGCAGACGTCGTGCTTGGGCGTGGTGTAGTCGAAGTCGTGTTTCGTGGCATACCATCCGCCGAAGACGTTGTTGGAAGGCGCGTTTCGCGGTCCGTGTTGATTGGAAGGTGGCGACGCACCCTGGTGGTGGTAGGTGAGCCACTCGATATCGACACTGAGTGATTCCTTGTTGAGCGGATTGACACTTTGCCGGCGACAGAGGGTGGCGGTATAGGTGTCGGGGCCGGTGTTGTCGAGTCGGATGATGCTGTGCGAGGAGAATCCTGTGGTGAGGTCGGTGGGCGAGATGCCGTAGAAGTATGGGTTGTGTGGGACGTGGTCGGCGTTGATGTAGCCAGGGTAGGAAGCGGGTCGGCCGCTGAACACTGCGACGTCCTGTGCTTCGATGAAGGCGCGGATGAATGTGCCGTCGGCGCTCATGAGATCGACTGCCGGGGTGGGGTTCCAGTGATCGGTCCACCGCGCAGTGGGAGGGCGTTGGTAGCCAACGACGTTGCTAGGCGATGTTGCAGCGGTGAGATTCTGAGGTGTCGTACATGCTGCTGTCAACTCGATGGTTGCGATGAGGAGTCCCACGAGTGCACACACGAGTCGGCTGTGAATCATTGCGGGGGCCTGCTCGCATCGTAGCCAGGCGCGGGCAGTTGGTGCGGATCGATATTGGCGCCGGGCCGGGCTCCGCTCGCGTAACCATCGCCAGCGTAGTTCCACGATTCCTTTGAAATCGGTAGCCCGTCAACAACATAGTTGAAATCTGATTTATGACTTTGAATCTTCCCCCAGTCCAACACCATCGGCGACGACGGGTCGTCCGGGTCCGCACGTGACAAATAGGGTGCCCATCGTGGATCGGCCTCCAGCCCGCCGTGCGTGCTGGCATAGCCTAATGCGAGGTCGCGTTGGTAATAGAGCCCCTGAGTGTCGTTGTCGTAGCCCTTGACTGCCTCTTGAATAGCGTCGCTCACATGATCATGCGGAATCGTCGACGGATCGTTGACGATTCCGAGAGCGGAGAGTTTGGTGCCGGGGTTCGCGACGTCGATAACCGATCCGGCGAGAGATCCGACTTCGCCCCAAGGTCCTGGAAGGAATTTCAGTCCGGTCGTGAGTACCGTCTTGGCAGTGTCCCATTCGGTGGAATCGAGATTATATTGCTGTATACGATCCCAATTCTGTTGATTGAACAGTCCCTGCAATTCGGCAGTGTCGGCCTCATGGAACATCTCGTGAAAACGACCGGCGGCCGCGGCAAAAGTCGGATCGCCATCGTGTGCCGCGTACATCGAGGTCATGTAATTCTCCCAGGCCGCCCCGGCGTGGTTGATAACGGCTGCGGAAACGGGATCGGAATCGAGCGCTTGAATCATGCCCTGCATCTCGGTGATATTCCCGAAACCATAGCCAGGGAACGTGTGGATTCCCATGCCCTCGACGCCATTGAGCGCGCCGAGATAGGGAATGATGTTCTTCGTCAATGACTGTGTCAGTTCGGGATTGATACTGCCAAGTGTCGGGTGCCCGACTCCGCTGCCGTTGGTGTCTAGTCCCAGGAGCGTGGCGTTTTCGGCCAGCCGATGCGCGTAACCGCTGGCCGCTAGCGCAGCCAGATCGCCTTCGTGTCCCGGGGTCCCGGCGTTCGGGCCGATCCAGTTGAACATGTCCTCGACGGCGTGTTGCCCGGGGTCGAAGGGGTGGGTCACAAGGTCCACGAAATGTGAACCTGCATCGAAGTGGCCACCGGGCTCGACTGTGCAGTCCATGTGCTGCGCGGTGAGGAAATCCGTGATGGCAGGGTGGTCGGCATCAGTGAGCGCGATCATGCTATTGATGGTGCCGTTGAGGTCCTTGTCGGAAACGAGATGACCAGTCTCGTCATCGGTCTCCAGAAATAGGCCCTGACGATTCGATGTGGCGCTCGCGAGCTCTGATGCCTGTTTGAGAAGGCCACGATCAACGTCGGTGTTAACCCGTAGATCTGCGTTTCCCTTTCCCAAGAGGTCCGTCAGGGCGACGAGATCGTGGTAGTTGTTCAGTCTCCAATATATGCCTGCTGCGGGGTTGTCAATATCAAAAGTGACCGGGTTGCGTTGTAGTGACTCTCGGACCTTGGCCGGCAACTCAGTCATTCCGCCGTGGTTGCCTCTTCCATCGTTGATCAGCGGATTTCCCATGAGTTGCATGCCGTTGGCGAGCGCAGTCTTCACGGAGTCGCGCGACCCGGGATCGAGGTAGTCGGCGATCCGGTCTATTTCTGCTGGGCTCTTGCTGTCCAGCCCGGCCATGACTTCTCGCAGATATGCGTATTTGTTCGGAGGGATGTCAACAGGTTTGCCTTGGCGGATCGCCTCGATCTGCTCAGGTGTCAACTCGGTCGCTTCTCGGAGTTCGGCGAGTTCAGTCCCGGACAGTCGGCGATGATCGGCCAGGTCGTCGAGTAATTGATCGGCGCTGTGGATACTCACCGCTGCGCCTGCTGGTGATAACGCGTTCATCCCCTCGATTCCTGAATGGACCGCGCTTACTAGTTGTTGGTCTGCAGCCGCGAACTCGCCGGCCTTTCCCTTGAGCGATGAAGTGGCATCTCGTGCTGCCTGTTCTCAACGCTCTTTCTCTTGAGAATTAACGAATTGCTGAGCCTCATCGCCGGACGGGTACGTCTTGGAGTCGGTCACCGTCCAGTCGTTAGCTACGCTGTAGTTGTCGACGAACAGTTGCACGATGTCTGCTCTTCGGCGGCGCGCTTAGTTGCGGCATCGTGCGCGAGGCCCCGGCCACGGCACCGAGGAGATTTCACGTACCATCCGCGTCGCGTGGGATTCGATGTTCGACGCCAGATCGTTGAGTCCGTTGCGGGCGTCGAGGTAGTTGCCGGGCTCTGCGTCGAGCGCATCTGACAGGGTCGGGTAGGTCATATGCAGATCTCAGCGACGTGGAAGTGGAGTCGCCCGGCGTGACTTCGACTACTTGGCCACCACTTCTTTGCGGCTCTGGCGCCACAGCAACCCCTTTGTCCGAATTGTCCAAAACGTTCAGGTGTCTAATTAGCTGGCATGCGGCATGCTACCGCATCGGGCGGGAGTCAGTTCCGGTGTGCCTGGGCGCAGCGACAATCGAATAGCCACGCTCTAGCGGTGTCGGCCCGACAGGGGATCTGCGACGCGCCCGCGCAGACGTCGTGCCGAGTGGAGCGACTTGAGGCACCATGTGTGTCTATGAGTCCCGCGTCAACCGGTGCGCAAGCCAAGAAGGCACCGCGCAAAACCGCGCCCCCGTCGTCGTCTAAGTCCGTCACCGCCGCCAAGGCGGCAAACGGCAAGGGTGCCGAACCGGGACAGGTTGCCAAGAGCGCGAAGGCCAAGGTGGGCAGGGAAGCACTCCCCACCGAGACCGGGATCTTTAAGGGATATTCGAAAGGTCCCTACGGCAAGGCCTTTGACGAGATGTTCGACGCCGACGGTGAAGTGCGCCCGCCATATCGAGGCATCTTCAAGGTC
Source organism: Gordonia sp. 852002-10350_SCH5691597 (assembly GCF_001665715.1). Classification (NCBI taxonomy): domain Bacteria; kingdom Bacillati; phylum Actinomycetota; class Actinomycetes; order Mycobacteriales; family Gordoniaceae; genus Gordonia; species Gordonia sp. 852002-10350_SCH5691597. The sequence goes on along the minus strand of NZ_LZMO01000188.1, from coordinate 3,838 downwards.
ATGGCGGAGTCCGATCGTGCCGACCTCGAGGCTCGCGTCGACGCGCTCGGGCGCGCGTTCATCGACCAGGGCATTACATTCTCACTCTCCGGTATGGAGCGGCCGTTCCCGTTGGACGTTGTGCCACGGGTCATTTCGGCCGGGGAGTGGAACAAGCTCGAGGCGGGCATCACCCAGCGCGTGCAGGCGTTGGAGTTGTTCCTCGACGACGTGTACGGCGAGCAGGAGATCCTGCGCGACGGTGTGTTGCCCAAACGTCTGGTCCATTCGTGTGAGCACTTTCACCGTCAGGCCGCAAACATCCGTCCTCCCAACGGAGTTCGCATTCACGTCGCGGGCATCGACCTGATCCGTGACGCCAACGGAGACTTCCGGGTGCTCGAGGACAACCTGCGATCGCCGTCGGGTGTGTCGTACGTGATGGAGAACCGCCGCACCATGGCTCGGGTTTTTCCCGACCTGTTCTCCACGCACAAGGTGCGACCTGTCGCCGACTACCCGAGTCACCTGCTGCGCGCACTGCGGGCCTCGGCAGCGTTCAACGAGGCCGACCCCAACATCGTGGTGCTCACCCCCGGTGTCGCGAACTCGGCGTACTTCGAGCACTCGCTGCTCGCGCGGCTGATGGGCGTCGAGCTCGTCGAGGGTCGAGACCTGTTCTGCCGCGACAACGTCGTCTACATGCGCACCACCGAGGGTGAGCAACGCGTCGACGTGATCTATCGACGCATCGACGACGACTTCCTCGATCCCATGCAGTTCCGTCCGGATTCGATGCTCGGCGTGGCCGGCCTGCTCAACGCGGCGCGCGCGGGCAACGTCGTGATCTCGAGCGCGGTGGGCAACGGTGTCGGCGACGACAAGCTGATCTACACCTACGTGCCGGACATCATCAACTACTACCTCGGCGAGAAGCCGATCATCGGCAACGTCGACACGTTGCGCTGCTGGCTCCCCGAGGAGTGCGAGGAGGTTCTCGATCGGATCGACGAACTCGTCGTGAAACCCGTTGAGGGATCGGGTGGTTACGGGATCGTCTTCGGTCCCGACGCAACGAAGGCCGAGCTCGACACGTTGGCCCGCAAGGTGCGCAACGACCCTCGCGGGTGGATCGCACAACCCGTGGTGCAGCTTTCGACGGTGCCGACGAAGGTCGGCGACTCACTGAGACCGCGCCACGTCGATCTGCGACCTTTCGCCGTCAATGACGGCGAGAAAGTCTGGGTGCTACCGGGCGGTCTCACCCGCGTTGCCCTACCCGAGGGCTCGCTGGTGGTGAACTCGAGTCAGGGCGGCGGTTCGAAGGACACCTGGGTCCTCGCCAGCCGCGCGACGCAGAGCGAGCGCGAACTCGGCGGCGGCAAGGTTGTCACGTCCAGCGCGGCCAAGGCGGCACGGCCGGCGGAGAGCGCACCCGATCCCGTCTTCGAGCAGACGCAACAGCAACAGCAGGGCCTCGGCTCGATGGCGCAGACCCAGAGCATGCACGGGATGACGCAGAGTCAGGGCACCGCCACAACTCAGAATATGGGCGGTGATCCCCGATGATGTTGGCCCGCAACGCCGAATCCCTCTACTGGATCGGCCGCTACGTCGAACGTGCCGACGACATGGCGCGCCTGCTCGACGTGGCAATCCATCAGCTTCTCGAGGACACGTCGGCGGACGTGGATGCGTCTGTGCGCATGGTCATCAAGGTTCTCGGACTCGACGAACCCGACACCGACGAGCCCCTCGACGTGTGGGCATTGACCGAACACGTCGCCTACGCAAAGGCTTCCGCCGGTTCGGTGGTGGACCTGATCCGTGCGGCGCGCGAAAACGCCCGTGGCGCACGCGAAGTCACGTCGAGCGAGATGTGGGAATGCCTGAACACCACGTACAACGGGCTTGCTGAGGCCGAGCGCAGGGGACGTCGACTCGGACCTCATGAGTTCCTGTCGTATGTGAAGAACCGGGCAGCCATGTTCGCAGGGCTGGCGGACGCGACGATGAGTCACGACGACGGCTACCGGTACCTGCTCCTCGGCCGGTCAGTCGAGCGCGTGGACATGACCATCCGCATGCTTCTGTCGCGTGCCAACGCCCCCGTCAATTCGCCTGCGTGGGTGAATGTCCTGGTGTCTGCGGGCGCTCACGACACCTACCTGCGTACCTATCGCGGCTTGCTCGACGCCGAGAACATCGTGCAGTTCACGTTGCTGGACAGGCTGTTTCCGCGGTCGGTGTTCCACGCACTGCGCGTCGCCGAGCAGAATCTCGCGGAGATCGAGAAGCGACCGAGCCGCGTCGGCGAACAGGCGGAGGCGCTGTTGCTGCTCGGTCGAGCGCGCAGCTCGCTCGAGTTCCTCGAGCCCGGTCATCTGCTCGACGGTCTGCAGGATCGGCTACTCGACCTGCAAGACACCTGCAGGGCGGTCAACGAGGCGGTCACCGCCCAGTACTTCCATGTGTCACCGTATGTTTCGTGGGCCGATGCTCGCGTCAGCGATGGTGAAGACCACTTCATCGAGGAGAGTGAACTGTGAGTTGGCGATTGAGGGTCGTGCATTCGACGGGCTTTGCCTACCAGAGTCCGGTCACCTCGTCGTTCAACGAGGCTCGCCTGACTCCGCGAAGTGACACGCGGCAGAACGTGATCGTCAACCGTGTTGAAACGGTGCCCGCGACCCGCGCGTACCGCTACACCGACTACTGGGGCACAGCCGTCACCGCGTTCGACCTCCATGCACCGCACGAGGAACTCGAAGTATCAGGGATGTCGGTGGTCGAGACCGAGGCAGGGGAGCGCCCTTCATCGGAGAAGGCCGCGACCTGGGAAGAGTTGCAAAGCGAATATGTCGCTGACCGGTACGACGAAATGCTTTCGTTCACAACATATGTGCCCAAGAACGGACGTCTCGGCACGACGGCGCGTCGGATAGCCAAGGGTCTGGACCCTGAGGAAGCGGTCGAGGCCATCTGCAAGTTCGTGCACGAGGAGATGGAGTACGTACCCGGCACGACAGGCGTGCATAGCACCGCCGTGGACGCATGGAACGAGCGCAAAGGCGTCTGTCAGGATTACGCGCACGTCAGTCTGTCCATGCTCCGCAGCCTCGGCGTGCCTGCGCGGTATGTCTCGGGATATCTCCATCCCAAGCCCGACGCGAAGATCGACAAAACCGTCGAGGGGCAGAGCCACGCGTGGATTGAGGTTTGGACAGGTGGATGGTGGGGCTACGACCCGACCAACGACACGCCGATATCCGAGCAGCACGTCTCGGTGGGTGTCGGCCGCGACTACTCCGACGTCTCGCCACTCAAGGGCATCTACACCGGAGGCAAGGCCACCGACCTCGATGTCGTCGTGGAGATAACCCGACTCGCCTGAACCGCGCTCCAGGCAGTGCGATCGCTAGAACGGTGGCGGTCCGGCTGCGTTGTCGACAAGGGATTTGTCGACGTCGCGGGTGAGGCGGCGTTGGGGGTTGCGGTGTCGTTCGGCGCGGCGTCGGGCGTGTTTGTTCGCCGCGCGTGTGTTGTGGCGTGGTGGTGGGTGCGCTGATGGGGTTCCTGGTGGTCGGGTTGGCGGGTCGCCGGTGTCCGGTGGGGTGAAGTGGAGTCGGCGTAGTCCGGGGAAGGTGTCTTCGAACGTTTCGGCGTCACCGGGGATGACGAATCCTTCCGGGGTGATGTATTCGGTGACCAACCGGCCGGTGACCGGGTCGCGGTACTGGTCATCGATCCAGTCGCCGAATGTCTTGGTGATGTGCCCGTAGCGGCATTTGGTGTTGAGGTTCTCGTAGCTGGTGGACCCACCTGCAGCCGGGGTGTGGTGGTCGTATTCGGTGACGTG